>JAFYBB010000204.1 GCA_017540445.1 Clostridia bacterium
AGCGAATCGCAAGAGTGCCCTATCGGCCCGTCGGGCCACTTCCCCGTTGCGACGGGGAAGCAAAGGACGGCGAAATGCCGCCCGCCTGGAGGTAAGCAGCAGCCGGTGGAGAATGGGGGACGGATTGCCACGTTGGCCTCACTCCGTTCGGCCGCCTCGCAATGACAAACAACGAAATGCCAACTTACCCTGTCATTGCGAGGAGCGACGCAGGAGCGACGTGGCAATCCGGTTCACCGGGAGAGGACAGGGATGCGGAGCGTGGAGTGAAGACCGGGGGTTAACGATTACGGAGGCGGCATGACGGAAGGGAATCAGAAAACGGACCGGGGTATGCAAACGCCGGCGTCGCGGCGACTGAAAGCCGACCGGAGTCGGCGGTATGCGCGGCGCCGGGCGCGGCGGAGGCGGCGGGTCGCGGCGATCGTCACGATACTGACGCTGAGCGTCGCGCTGATTGGGCTGGGGCTGTGGCTGGTGCTGGGGAACCGGCCCGGCGTGGTCGGCCAGGCGTATCCGATGGAATATGAGGCGCTGATACGCGCCCGGGCGGCGGAGAACGGGCTCGACCCGGCGCTGCCCGCCGCGGTGATACTGGCCGAATCCAGCTACCGGCCCGAGGCGGTGTCCGAGGCGAACGCCCAGGGGCTCATGCAGCTGCTGCCCGACACGGCGCAGTGGATCTCCGGAAAGTTCGACGAGGTCTACGCCGAGGGCTCCCTGTTCGAGCCGGAGGTCAACATCAAGTACGGCTGCTGGTACCTGGGCTATCTGATGAAGCGCTTCGACGGCGACGTGACGAAGGCCGTGGCGGCGTATCACGCGGGCCAGGGCCGGGTGGACGAATGGCTGGCGGACCCGGCCTGCAGCCCCGACGGCGTCACGCTGTCCACGATCCCAAGCGACGCCACCCGAACCTATGTGACGAGGGTATTGAAGTATTATGAGAAGTATCAAGCGTTGTACGCTCAGGCGGCTTAGCGCGCTGGCGCTGGCGCTGTGCCTGCTGCATGCCGGCGCGCGCGCCGACGACCTGGCTTCGGACCTGGGCGGCGGGCTGCAGGCGCAGGTGCCCACCCAGAACGAGCTGGCCCAGCAACTGGACATGGAGAACGCGGACGTGACCATCGGCTACATCGAGCCGGGCTACGCCTCCTACAGCCCCGTGACCACCGACAACTGGAACATGGTCAGCCTCAACCAGCTGGTGTTCGAGAGCGTGGTGGATTTGGACGAGACCATGAAGCCCGTGCCGATGCTGGCGGACAACTGGGTGCAGGACGGCAAGGTCTGGACCTTCAACCTGCGCAGCGGCATACAGTTTCACAACGGCTACGAGCTGACGGCCTACGACGTGGTGCGCAGCTGGCAGACGCTGGTGCAGGCGGGCAACACCAACCCCTACTACGCCCGGCTGCAGGCCATATCCCGCATGGACGCCACCGACATCTACGTGCTGACCGTCACCGCCAAGAACAACAGCATGATGACGCTGTACGCGATGAACTTTCCGGTGATCCAGTACGAGACGCTGGCGGACGAGCTGCCCCGGGGCACCGGCCCCTACTGGTACATCGGCTACAACGACGAGGGCACCGTGCGGCTGGAGGCCAACCCGCTGTGGTGGAAACAGCAGCCCGAGATTCGCAGCATACTGCTGAAGCGCTACTACGATTCCGGCGACGCCATCGAGGCCATACGCACCAACCAGATCGACATGCTCTCCACCAAGAGCACCCGGGCCTCCCTCAGCCGCAAGCTGTCGGGCCTGACCAGTATGGACTACCCCACGCTGACCTTCGAGATGCTGGTGCCGAACCTGGGCGAGGACTCGCTGATGTCGGACGTCACCGTCCGGCAGGCGGTGATGTATGCCGTCGACCGGTCCCTGGTGGCCTCCAACGCCTACCTGGACATGGGCATACAGTGCGAGGTGCCCATACTGCCCGGCTCCTGGCTGTACGAGAGCCAGAGCGCCATCTACTACTACAGCCCGGAGCGGGCGCTGCAGCTGATGCAGAGCCTCGGCTGGCGCGACCTGACCGGCGACGGCCGCCTGAACCGGCGCAACGGCGTGATGCTGGAGGAGCCGCGGGTGACGCTGGTGACCTACAACGAGAGCACCAACTGCATCCGCGAGAACGCCGCCAACATGATCGCCGAGTACCTGGAGGCCGTGGGCTTTACCGTGACGGTGAACGTGGTCAGCAGCAAGGAGAAGGCGCGGGAGGCCGTCCGGAACCGCAACTACGACCTGGCGCTGATGGGCGTGAACCTCAGCGAGATTCCGGACATGAACGCCATGCTGAAGACCGGCGGCGACCTGAACTTCAACCGCTACAGCAACGAGGGCATGGACACGCTGCTGGAGCGCGTCAGGAGCGCCTCGGACGAGACCGTGCTGCGCAAGATCTACAGCGACATCCAGATGACCGTCGTGAACCGCCTGCCGGTGCTGGGCCTGCTGTTCAGGACCGGCACGGTGCTGTCCACCCGCTCCATCGGCGGCCTGTACGGCCTGCGGGCCTACGACAATTTCAACGGGTTTGAGTTTCTCAGGCAATAGCGCTTCCGGGAAGCGGCGATACCAATGACGCGAGGTGCTCTCTGTATGAAGAAACTGCTGTTCTGCCTTTTCGCGCTGCTGGCCGCGGCGCTCATGGCGACGGCCTGCGCGGAGGCGTCGACGACGCTGCTGGTGTACATGTGCGGCGCGGACCTTCAGGAGGCGGCCTGCCTGGACATCTGCGAGATGGGCCTGGCCGAGGTCGGCGACGAGGTCAACATCGTGGTGCTGGCGGGCGGGTCCACCGAGTGGGAATTTGATGAGCTGAAGGGCAATACACGCACCCTCGTCACGCTGCGGGACGGCGATTTCGAGACCGTCGAGGACTGGGGCTGGAAGTCCATGGGCAGCGGCGAGAGCCTGCTGGAGTTCCTGGAGTACGGCCTGAAGACGTACCCGGCCCAGCGCACCGTCGTGGTGCTGTGGGACCACGGCGCGGGTTCCGAGGCGGGCATCTGCTTCGACCACACCACCCAGGATGAGGACGGCCTGTCGCTTATGGAGATCAACGACGCGCTGTACGACCTGGACGAGCGCCTGGGGGGCTTTCACATCGACGTGTTCGGCTGCGACGCCTGCATGATGGCCACCTACGAGATGGCCGTGATGCTGTCCTGCTACGACATCGACTGCTTCATCGCCAGCGAGGAGCTGGAGACCGGCCTGGGCTGGGACTACACCCCCTGGCTGGAGGCGCTGGCCGGCGACGCCGGCATGTCCAACCGGGCGCTGTGCGAGATGATACTGGACACCTACATGACCGCGTCGCTGAAGGAGAACCCGGACGACTGGCTGACCCTCAGCGCCGTGGACCTGGGGGCCATAGAGCCCCTGCGGCAGACCGTGGAGGGCTTCGCCTCGGTGCTGCTGGGCGAGCTGGAGCAGGGCAATGTGGCCGACGTCAGCCGCGGGCGCAGCCAGATGTACACCTTCGGCTCGTTCATGGACGGCAGCTGGGACATGGTGGACATGGGCGTCATGCTGGACGCCTATGCCCACTACGACCCCGACGCCGCCGCCCAGGCCCGCCGCCAGCTCTCGGACGCGGTGATGGCCAGCCGTCAGTCGGAGAAGCTGGACCCCTGCAGCGGCCTGTCCGTGCTGATCCCTCAGGACACCAAGGCGGAGTTTGAGACCTACTCCGACGGCCTGGACCTGTCCTTCTACATGCCCAACTGGATCGGCTTTGTGAAGGCCTACGCCGGCCAGCTGACGGGCGGCAGCCACAGCTTTGCCACGACCACGCCCCAGCAGGTGACCCAGGGCGGCTTCATCGGCCAGTTCGCCGGCCAGATCACCGGCGCCTGGGAGAATTACGCCTGGGACGACGAGGGGCAGACCTACGTGCCTTCCGAGCCCCAGCAGCCGCAGATCGCCTTCTCCGAGGGCGACTACGCCTTCACCGCCAGCCTGACCGAGGACGACATGCGCTACCTGGACTACGTCGAGGGCATGCTGCTGATGGAGATCGACGATACGGACGGGGTCGGCTACGTGGACTTCGGCCTGATGCGCAACAACCTGGTGGACTGGAGCACGGGCGATGTCTACAGCCTGTTCGACGGCAGCTGGCCCGTGTTCGGCGAACAGCTGGTGCCGCTGTACGACCAGCTGAGCAACGAGCGCGGCCGCCGGAGCCTGATGCCGGTCAAGCTGAACGGCGAATACACCTGCCTGGTCATTGAATTCCCGGCGAACGGCGGCGAGGGCCGCGTGCTGGGCGCGAACGCCGGCTACGACGAGAACGGCCTGCCGATACGGACCGTCACGCCGCTGAAGGCGGGGGATCGCATCGTGCCGGTGTACACGATGTATTTGTTCATGAACGACAGCGACGACATGCAGGAGGAGGAGTTCGACGGCGACGAGATCGTCTGGCAGGACGGCATGACGGTCGCCTACGAGGACCTGGGCGACGACGGCGGCGAGCCCCTGACCATGGCGTTCTGCTTCGTGCTGAACGACGTGTTCGGCGAGGTCGACATGACGGATATGATCGAGTTTGAGGTGTAAGGCCAAAACACAGGCTCTTCACGGAAACTTGTGGGATACGGACTCCTTCCGTCTCGGCTACGCCGAGCCACCTCCCTCTGAGAGGGAGGCTTTGGCCCGTTTCGCCGCCAAAAGGCTCCCTCTCAGAGGGAGCTGGCAGCCGCAGGCTGACT
>JAFYBB010000205.1 GCA_017540445.1 Clostridia bacterium
CGGCATACAGATCATCGTGTTCCTGACCGGCTTCGCGGCCATCTCCCCCTCGCTGTACGAGGCGGCGGATGTGGAGGGCTGCACCGGCTGGGAGGCCTTCTGGAAGATCACCTTCCCGATGGTCAGCCCGCTGCTGCTGGTCAACTGCATCTACACGATCATCGACTTCTTCATGAAGAACGACAACAAGGTCATGGAGCGCATCAACGAGGTCATGTACAGCCAGTTCCGCTTCGGCGAGAGCGCCGCGATGAGCTGGATCTACTTCGGCGTGGCGCTGCTGTTCATCGCCGTCACCTCGGTCGTCATCTCCAAGGGGGTGCACTACTATGAAGAATAAGCAAACGCGCGACGCGGACCACATGGGCTTTTGGGCGCTCAACCGCGCCAGCGGCGGCGCGCTGGTGCGCAACAAGGCCAAGGCCTGGACGATCTCCATCGTGCGGGGGCTCCTGTTGTTCGGGCTTTGCTTCATGATCATACAGCCGCTCCTGACCCGCCTGGGCACCAGCCTGATGGCGGAAAAGGACCTGTACGACTCCACGGTGGTGCTGCTGCCCCGCAACCCCACGCTGGAGAACTACCGCATCGTGTTCGAGCTGACGGACTTCCCCCGCAGCATGCTGAACACCGTGTGGACCGCCTTCGTGGTGTCGGTGCTGCAGGTGGCGGCCTGCACGCTGGTGGGCTACGGCTTCGCCCGCTACGACTTCCCGCTGAAGAAGTTCTGGTTCGCCTGCGTGGTGGCGCTGATCGTGATCCCGCCCCAGACCATCGCCACGGCCCTGTACATGAACTTCGCCAACTTCGACATCCTGGGCCTGTTCCGGCGCTTCACGGGCAAATCCGTCAACCTGCACGGCTCGTTCCTGCCCTACGCGCTGATGAGCGCCACCTGCATGGGCCTGAAGAACGGCCTGTACATCTACATGCTGCGCCAGTACTTCCGCAGCGTGCCCAAGGCCCTGGAGGAGGCCGCCTACATGGACGGCTGCAACACGCTGCACACCTTCGTGCGCATCATGCTGCCCGACGCCGTGCCGGTGATCCTCAGCTGCTTCCTGTTCTCGTTCGTGTGGCAGTGGACGGACCTGTTCTACACCCGCAACTTCCTGTCGTCCATGTCCATCTACTCCACGCAGCTGTCCACCATCGTGTCCCGCATGGGCCGCTACTTCTCCAGCAACTCCGACGTGCCGGTGATCGTGCCGGCGGGCCGCCAGCAGCAGCTGATCTCCATCGGCGTGCTGGTGTGCTGCGTCCCGCTGATCGTGCTGTACGTGTTCACCCAGAAGACCTTCGTACAGAGCATCGTGATGACGGGCAGCAAGGAATAAGGTAACTGTACGCACAGTGTGCGTGTAGCTATAACAACATTTTTAGGAGGTAAGACACATGAAGAAACTGTTGGCACTGATCCTGGCTGCGCTGATGCTCCTGGCCTGCACCGCCGCTCTGGCGGAAGAGGCTGCGTATCCCGAGGTTGTGGACGGCATCGACTTTGGCGGCGCCACCATCTACGTCTACGACTACTGGACCGCCAGCGACGAGCGCAAGACCGACCCCACCGAGGAAGAGCAGGCCCAGTACGACTATCGCGACTGGATCATGAGCACCTACAACTGCGAGATCCATCAGATCGCCAAGGGCGACTGGGGCAGCAACGTGACCGAGCTGACCAACTTCTGCTCCGCCCCCGACGGCACCCTGTGCCTGTACATCCTGCCCCCGGATTTCGTGGGCGGCCCCATGGGCAACGACCTGCTGGCCAAGTGGAACGGCCGTGACCTGATCGACCTGTCCGACGAGCAGTGGAACGCCGGCGACGTGGACTTCATGACCAAGGGCGGCGATGTCTACGGCGTGGCCACCGGCCATTCCGAGCCCCGTCAGTGCCTGTACTTCAACAAGCGCGTCCTCGAAGAGGCCGGCATCGACTGGAACACCATCTATGACATGCAGGCCGACGGCACCTGGACCTGGGAAGCCTTCGAGACCATGCTGAAGCAGATCCAGAAGGATACCGACAACGACGGCGTCATCGACATCTACGGCATGACCGGCTCCAACGTCGACATGTACCGCGTGGCCGTGTTCGGCAACGGCGGCAGCTTCTTCGGCTTCAACGACGCCGGCGAGCTGGAGATCACCGCGGGCAGCGACAACACCCTGGAAGCCCTGGCCTGGGCCAAGGACATCTGGAACACCTACGGCTATCAGCAGCCCGCCGACGGCAGCTGGGATTACTACAAGGAGGCCTGGAAGCAGGGCTTCTGCGGCTTCTACATGTACCAGACCTACGGCGGCTTCAACGACAACTCCGAGATGAGCGACATGGCCGACGAGTGGGGCTGCGTGGCCTTCCCCGTGGGCCCGAAGGGCGACACCTACGTGCACATCATCAGCGACAACATCACCGTCATCCCCAACGTGTATGACGACGACACCGTGAACAAGCTGGCCTACATCTACAAGCTGTGGTCCGCGGCCACCCCGGGCTATGACGACGAGGATGCCTGGATCGGCAACAAGTACAACTTCACCGACGACCGCGCCGTGGACGAGACCTACGCCATGCTGCGCGAGTCCGATCACAGCGTCTCCGACGCCTGCCTGTACATCGGCTCGATCAACGACGTCGAGGGCCAGGACTTCCTGTGGAGCCTGGGCGGCAGCACCCCGGCCGAGCTGCTGGAGGCCAAGACGCCCGTCTGGCAGGGCCTGATCGACACCTTCAACGGCAAGTAATCGACTGCCATACGATACGACCCCAGGGGCCGCGGCGCGTGCGCGCCGCGGCCCCTTTCAAAACGAGGTGATCCCTTGAGCATCAGAATGAGAATACCGGTATGGATCCTGGCGCTGCTGTTGCTGGCCACGGCCTGCGCCGAACAAGGAGGCGAAATCACCGTGCCCGAAATCGCGCCCTATGTCTGCGAGATCCCCGACAACGAGGCCATGGCCTTCCTGCGCCGGATGGGCGTGGGCTGGAACCTGGGCAACACCTTCGACGCCGTCCGCGACGGCGGCGGCGGCGACGAGATGGCCATCGAGGGCTACTGGTGCGGCGTGAAGACCACCGAGGCCATGATCGAGGCGGTGCATGCCGCGGGCTTTTCCACGCTGCGGCTGCCGGTGTCCTGGCACAACCACGTGGACGCGGACTTCACCATCAGCGCGCCCTGGCTGGACCGGGTGCAGCAGGTGGCGGACTGGGCCCTGAGCCGGGACATGACGGTGATCCTGAACATCCACCACGACGAGTCCCCGGACTTCTTCTACCCCTCCGAGGCCTGCTGCGAGACCTCCGAGCGCTACATCCGCCGCATCTGGACCCAGCTGGCCGAGCGCTTCCGGGACTACGGCGAGAAGCTGATCTTCGAGTCGATGAACGAGCCGCGCCAGAAGGGCACCGACTGGGAGTGGTGGCTGGACGAGAACAACCCCGACTGCCGCGAGGCCGCCGAGTGCATCAACCGGCTGAACCAGGCCTTCGTGGACACCGTGCGCGCCTCGGGCGGCAACAACGCCGACCGCTACCTGATGGTGCCCGGCTACGACGCCGCGCCCAAGGGCGCACTGTCGGACCTGTTCCGCCTGCCCCAGGACAGCGCGGACAACCGCATCATCGTGTCCGTGCACGCCTACACCCCCTACAGCTTCGCGCTGCAGGACGAAGGCGGCACCGACGCCTTCAGCCTCACCCCCGGCGTGCAGACCAGCGAGATCGGCACGTTCATGAACGACCTGTACAGGAAGTACATCTCCAACGGCGTCCCGGTGGTCATCGGCGAATTCGGCGCGCGGGACAAGAACGGCAACACCCAGGCCCGCGTGGACTTCGCCGCCTGGTACGCCGCCGCCGCCCACAGCCGCAACATCCCCTGCTGCTGGTGGGACAACAACGCCTTCACCGGAAACGGCGAGCGCTTCGGCCTGCTCCACCGCGCCGACTGCACCTGGCCGTACCCCGGAATCGTCGAGGCGCTGATGCGATACGGAAAATGAAAATGGAATAGGGGACGGTTCCTCATTCCACTTTAAAAGTGGAATAAGGAACCGTCCCCTATTCCATTTTAGAACGCACTTGTATATTTGACTCGATTCGATTATAATATAGTCAAGAAGACCAGCTTTATCATCCTGACCATGATTGGAGGTGTCACGATGCAGGTCAACATCCTGGAAGCCAAGACGGACCTGTCGAAGCTGATCCGTCTGATAGAGACCGGAAAGGAAGAGAGCGTCGTCATCGCCCGCTATGGAAAGCCTGTCGTCAAGCTGATGCCATATACGGACGTTCCCGTGGCCAAGCGCATCGGCGTGGCAAAGGGCAAGCTGAAGGCGCCCGCCGACCTCGATGCGCACAACGATGAAATCGCCGACCTCTTCGGAGGCCGCCTATGAACCTCTTGCTCGACTCCCACGTCCTGATCTGGACGCTGACCGAGGATGAGCGCCTCTGTGAGAAAGCGCGGCAGCTCATACTGGACCCGGACAATGTGATCTACTACAGCACCGCTTCCATCTGGGAGATTGCCATCAAGCATGCCAATCATCCCGACGAGATCGAATTTTCCGGCAAAGAGCTGTCCGCCTTCTGCCGGGAAGCGGGTTTTCTGCAGCTTGAAATCAGGGATAAGCATGTCTATGCGCTTGAAACGCTCGTCCGTTCCGAGGATGCCAGGCCCCACAAGGATCCCTTTGACCGGATCCTTCTTGCCCAGGCCAAGGCGGAAAACATGTCTTTCCTGACGCATGACGCGCTCATCCCCGACTACAACGAAAAATGCGTCATACAGGTCTGATCGAAGAGCGTATGGACCATGGAATAGGGGACGGTTCCTCATTCCACTTTAAAAGTGGAATGAGGAACCGTCCCCTATTCCATTTTGGGCAAAAGAATAGCGTCCAACCGTGCTAAGCAGGCAGCTGAACGCAAGCGGGAGATGGTCTCCTTGGGAACGTATTATAGTCGGCGCTAACCCATTTGTCATTACAATTCGGTTAAAAGTGGGATGAATGCCCGTTTTTTTCGACAAATCACCGAATAATCGTGTTCCTTCTCACGATATTGTTCGGTTTTTCCTCAACATTTTACACGATAATGCTTTTGATTCTAAAGCATTGTATTTATCATTATAGATACCACCCGGCCGCGCCGGAGCCGCCCGAGCGGCCCGCCGGCGGCGCGGGAATACAGGAGGTAAATACAATGAAGAAACTGGTCAGCATCGTCATGGCGCTCGCGCTGATCCTCTGCGCGTGTACCGCCGCCTTCGCAGAGACCACCCCCGTGAAGGCTGGTTTCATCTTCCTGCACGACGAGAATTCCACCTATGACCTCAACTTCATCAACGGCGCCAAGGCCGCCTGCGAGAAGCTGGGCATCGAGCCGATCCTGAAGACCGGCATCCCCGAGGGCCAGGAGTGCTACGAGGCCGCCATGGACCTGGTGGACGCGGGCTGCAACATCGTGTTCGCCGACAGCTTCGGCCATGAGAGCTACATGATCACCGCCGCCAAGGAGTGCCCGGACGTGCAGTTCTGCCACGCCACCGGCACCCGCGCCCACACCGAGGGCCTGGCCAACTTCCACAACGCCTTCGCGTCCATCTATCAGGGCCGCTACCTGGGCGGCATCGCCGCGGGCCTGAAGCTGAACCAGCTGATCGACGAGGGCAAGATCACCGCCGATCAGGCCAAGCTGGGCTACGTCGGCGCCTACACCTACGCCGAGGTCATCTCCGGCTACACCTCCTTCTTCCTGGGCGCCCGCTCCGTGTGCCCCACCGCCACGATGGACGTCTCCTTCACCGGTTCCTGGTATGATCCCAGCAAGGAAGAGGAGCACGCGCAGACCCTGCTGGACAACGGCTGCGTCGTGATCTCCGAGCATGCCGACTCCATGGGCGCCCCCGCGCTGTGCGAGGCCAACAACGTGCCCTTCGTGTTCTACAACGGCTCCGCCGCGGACGCCTGCCCGAACACCTACATCGTCGCCTCCCGCATCAACTGGGAGCCCTACTTTGAGTACATCATCAACTGCGTCGCCAATGGCGAGGCCATCGACACCGACTGGACCGGCACCCTGGCCACCGAGTCCGTGGTGCTGACCGAGCTGAACGAGCAGGCCGCCGCCCCCGGCACCGCCGAGGCCATCGAGGCCGCCAAGGCCGCCATGGAGGCCGGCACGCTGCACGTGTTCGACACCGCCACCTTCACCGTGAACGGCGAGGCGCTGACCAGCTACCAGGCCGACGTGGACACCGACGACGCCTACACCCCCGACACCGAGGTCATCGCGGACGGCTACTTCCACGAGAGCGAGTTCCGCTCCGCGCCGTACTTCGACGTGCAGATCGACGGCATCACGCTGCTGGATACCGCGTTCTGATCGAAACACCGATAAGGGAGACTGCGGTCCACCGCAGTCTCTCTTATCTTAAACGACGAAGCAAGGGGTGAACGATTTGCAGAACAAGGCGCCCGCAGTGGAATTGCGGAACATCACCAAGCGCTTCGGCTCGGTGCTGGCCAACGAAGGCGTGAGCATGGAGATCCGCCGCGGCGAGATACTGGCGCTGCTGGGGGAAAACGGCTCCGGCAAGACCACGCTGATGAACATGCTCTCCGGCATCTACTTCCCGGACGAGGGCGAGATCTTCATCGACGGCAGGCCGGTGGTCATCCGCGCGCCCAAGGACGCCTACGCCCTGGGCATCGGCATGATCCACCAGCACTTCAAGCTGGTGGACGTGCTCACCGCGGCCGAGAACATCGTGCTGGGCCTGAAGGGGCGGCTGGACATGAAGAAGGCCGTCCGGAAGATCGACGAGATCTGCAAGGCCTACGGCTTCGAGGTGGACCCGAAGCAGAAGATCTACGACATGTCCGTGTCCCAGAAGCAGACGGTGGAGATCGTGAAGGTGCTGTACCGCGGCGCGGACATACTGATCCTCGACGAGCCCACCGCCGTGCTGACCCCCCAGGAGACCGACAGGCTGTTCCGGGTGCTGCGCAACATGCGCGACGACGGCAAGGCCATCGTGATCATCACCCACAAGATGCACGAGGTGGAGAGCCTGTCCGACCGGGTGGCGGTGCTGCGCGACGGGCGTTACATCGGCGACATGCGCACCGCCGATACCACCGCCCAGGAGATGACCAACATGATGGTGGGCCACACGGTGACCCTGAACATCGACCGGCCCGAGCCCGTGGATCCCCAGCCCCGCATCGAGGTCAGGGACCTGACGGTGCGCAATTCGGAGGGCGTTCTGAAGCTGGACGGCGTGTCCTTCACCGCCTATGGCGGCGAGATCCTGGGCATCGCGGGCATCTCCGGCAGCGGCCAGAAGGAGCTGCTGGAGGCCATCGCGGGCCTGCAGCCCGTGGAGCGGGGCAGCGTGGAATACATCGAGTTCACCGGCAACCGGGAGCAGCTTCTGGGCAAGGACCCGGATGAGATCCGCCAGCTGGGCGTGTCGCTGTCCTTCGTGCCGGAGGACCGGCTTGGCATGGGCCTGGTGGGCAACATGGACATCAACGACAACATGATGCTTCGCACCTTCCGCCGGGGCCGTTCGGTCTTTACCGACCGCCGCACCCCCCGCCGCGTGGCCAATGTGGTGGTGCGGGATCTGGGCGTGGTGACCCCCAGCCTGAACACCCCTGTGCGCAGGCTGTCCGGCGGCAACGTGCAGAAGGTGCTGGTGGGCCGGGAGATCACGAGGGCCCCCTCCGTGCTGCTGACGGCCTACGCCGTGCGCGGCCTGGACATCCATTCCTCCTACACCATCTACGATCTGATCAACCAGCAGAAGGCCGAGGGCGTGGCCGTGATCTACGTGGGCGAGGACCTGGACGTGCTGGTGGAGCTGGCCGACCGGATACTGGTGCTCTGCGGCGGCAAGGTCAGCGGCATCGTGGACGGCCGGCACACCGACAAGCGTCAGATCGGCCTGATGATGACCCGGATCGGAGGTGGCGCGCATGAATAAGTCCCGCGAACCGCTGTTTCACATCACCAAGCGGGGCGCGCTGCCCTGGTACGCCGCCTGGGGCATCCGCGGCGGCGCGGTGCTGCTGGCCCTGCTGGCCAGCGCGCTGGTCACGGTGCTGGTCACCGGCGAGAACCCGCTGCAGGTGTTCGCCACCGTGTTTAACGGCTCCTTCGGCAGCCCCCGCCGCGTCTGGATGCTGTTCCAGAACCTGGCCATGCTGCTGAGCGTGTCGCTGGCCGTGACCCCCGCCTTCCGCATGCGCTTCTGGAACGTGGGCGGCGAGGGCCAGATGCTGGCCGGCGGCCTGGCCACCGCGGCCTGCATGATCTGCCTGCGCAACACGCTGCCCAACTGGGCCGTGATCGTGTGCATGGTGCTCTCCAGCATACTGGCCGGCGCGATCTGGGGCGGCATCCCCGCCTTCTTCAAGGCCAAGTGGAACACCAACGAGACGCTGTTCACGCTGATGATGAACTACATCGCCACCCAGCTGGTCGCCTTCTTCATCGTGGTGTGGGAGGTGCCCAAGGGCGCGGGCCAGATCGGCATCATCAACCAGTCCTCCGAGATTGGCTGGCTGCCGGTGATCGGCAGCTACAAGTACCTGCTGAACATACTGATCGTGGCGGTGCTGTGCGGGGTCATGTACGTGTACCTGAACTACTCCAAGCACGGCTATGAGATCGCCGTGGTGGGCGAGAGCGAGCGCACCGCCCGCTACGTGGGCATCAAGGTGGACCGGGTGATCATCCGCACGATGCTGCTCTCCGGCGGGCTGTGCGGCCTGACGGGCATGCTGCTGGTGGGCGGCACCGACCACACGCTGACCACCACCATCACCGGCGGGCGCGGCTTCACGGCGGTCATGGTGTCGTGGCTGGCCAAGTTCAACCCGGTGTGGATGATCCTGACCTCGTTCCTGCTGGTGTTTTTGCAGCGCGGCGCGGGCGAGATCTCCACGGCCTTCGGGCTGAACCAGTCCTTCTCCGACATACTGACGGGCATCATACTGTTCTTCATCATCGGAAGCGAATTCTTCATCAACTACCAGCTCCACTTCCGTCACGCAAAGGAGGGCAAAGCCGATGTTTGACGTCGTATCCTTCATTCCCCGCGCCGTGGTGCAGGGCATGCCGCTGCTGCTGGGCAGCACCGGCGAGACGCTGACGGAGAAGTCCGGCAACCTGAACCTGGGCATACCGGGCATCATGTACGTGGGCGCGATCAGCGGCACCATCGGCGCGTTCCTGTACGAGACCTCCCTGCCCTCCCCCGACGCGCTGAACGGCTTCCTGGCCGTGGCGATCCCCACGCTGGCGTGCCTGGCGGGGTCGCTTCTGATGGGGCTGATCTACTGCTTCCTGACCGTCACGCTGCGGGCCAACCAGAACGTCACGGGCCTGGCGCTGACCACCTTCGGCGTGGGCTTCGGCAACTTCTTCGGCGGCTCGCTGATCAAGCTGGCCGGCAGCGACATGCCCTATCTGGCGCTGTCCGCCACCAGCCTGTGCTTCCGGAAGACGCTGCCCTGGGCCCAGACCACGGGCTGGGTCGGCAAGGTGTTCCTGTCCTACGGCTTTCTGGCCTACCTGGCCGTCGTGATCGCGCTGGTGGCCGGCTACGTGCTGCGGCACACCCGGCTGGGCCTGCACCTGCGGGCCGTGGGCGAGAACCCCGCCACCGCCGACGCCGCGGGCGTGAACGTGAACCGCTACAAGTACTGGGCCACCTGCGTCGGCAGCATGGTCGCGGGCCTGGGCGGTCTGTACTACGTGATGGACTACTCCAGCGGCATCTGGTCCAACAACGCCTTCGGCGACCGCGGGTGGCTCGCCATCGCGCTGGTGATCTTCACCATCTGGCGGCCCAACGTGGGCGTGCTGGCCTCGATACTGTTCGGCGGGCTGTACATACTGGACGTGTACATCCCCTCCGGCATGAACCTGGCCATCAAGGAGATCTACAAGATGATCCCCTACATCGTGACCATCGTGGTGCTGATCATCACCAGCATGCGCAACAAGCGGGAAAACCAGCCCCCGGCCAGCCTGGGCCTGCCCTACTTCCGCGAGGAGCGGTAGGGCCAACGGACGTTATTCCCGCAACAAAGGGGCTGTATCAAAACGCGTGTTGGATGCGTGAAGCATACGTAGGGGCGGCCAATGGCCGCCCGCCCGGGTACGAAACGCATCGTACTTCCCGGCGGGCGGCGCATCGCCGCCCCTCCACCACTTTCATGCCCTTCTCAGCTTCACTCCGATGGAGAAGCACCGCGCGCCGCCGGCTTCGCCGTGGAAGGACGCGGCGTCGCCGTCCCGGTACAGCCGGGTGTGAACGATCTCGCCCCGTCGGACCTCCCGCTCGTAGTTCACGTCGAAGGACGCCAGCTCCCGCCCGGTCAGGCCCTCAAAGCCCAGCGCGTTCCAGCACCAGTCCATGTAGCGGGCGTTGTTCACGTGGCCGTTCAGGTCGAACTCCGTGTACCGGGGGATCACCTCGCCCGCCTCGGGCGCATCGTTCAGCGGCCGGACGGCGGCGGGCATGCCCACGTCCACCCCGGGGTCCTCCGCCGGCATGCGCTGGCTGATAAAGGCGTCGCGCACGGTGGTGCGGGTATTCACGTCCATCAGCAGCCACAGCCCGCAGGCCGTGCCGAAAACCTCCCCGTCCTCCCCGCAGAACACATGGGCCCTGGGGAAAAACAGGTGCCGCTGGGCCATCGCGCAGGTCTCCAGCGCGTACCGCTCGCCGATGCGCGGCAGGCGATCGAGCGCCACCCGCTGGCGCGACAGCACCCACACCACGCCCCGGCCGTCGGTCACGCCGCGGCCCAGCCCGATGGCGTTGCAGTGGTTGATGGCCACCTCCTGCATATTCTCCAATATCGCCGACGGCTTCCACCGGCCGTTCAGATCGCACTCGTGGGTGCGGACATAAAGCAGTTCGGAATACATGTTTCGCCCCTCTTTGATCGCTCATATCCCTGTCATCATTTTCTTGTCGCACCGCGCGCATAGACCCGCTCCCACGTCTCATGCAGCTGCGCTTGCGTCACGTATCCCGTCAGGCAGCCGTATTCCCGCACGCAGGCCGCGCCGGTGATGTTGCCGTACTGGGCGCAGCGCTCCGTCGGTTCGCCCCGCAGCAGGCCGTAGACGAAGCCGGCCATGAAGGCGTCTCCCGCGCCGGTGGTGTCCACGGCGTCCACGCCGGGCACCGGCGGCACCGCACGGACCTCGCCGCCCTCGACGAACAGACAGCCCTCCCGGTCCAGCTTGACCACGGGGGTGGGCAGGTGCGCCGCCAGCGCCGCCGCGGCCTGCTCCGGCGTGGCCGCGCCGGTGATCTTCATCGCCTCCCTGCGGTTGGGCAGGTAATAGTCCGCCAGCGCCAGGTACGCGCCGTACTTCTCCAGCGACAGGTCCTCCTCCCAGCCGGTGTCGAACACCAGCCGCGCGCCCTGCCGCTTCAGCGCCCGGTACAGCGGCAGAAAGCCCGGCTGCATCAGCACCACGTCGGCGTCCTTCAGCGCGTTGAAGGCCTCGTCCAGCATCGCGTCGGTGACCTCCACCGGCTCCATGTAGCTCATGAAGGCCCGGTCGCCCGCGCACACCATCGCCGAGGACAGTATCACCGGCATGCCGCCGCCCCGATACAGGTTGACGGCCTCGGCCCCCAGGGCCTTCAGCGCCCGCCGGGCGAAGTCGCTGAAGAAGTCGTCTCCCAGGAAGGTCAACAGCCGCGTCCGCGCGCCGAGCCGGCCCAGATTGGCCAGCGTGGCCGGCGTGCCGCCGCCCAGATACAGTCCGAAGCGCCGGGAGAACACCTCCTCGCCGGGCGCGGGCAGGTGGTCCATGCCGGCGTAGAGCATGTCGATGTTGACCCGCCCGAGGCCGCCCGCCAGCGCCATCAGTGCCACCCCCCGCTGAACGCCCGGTTGGCCTCGATATAGGTCTCCGCCAGCCGCTTCGCCAGCGACCAGGAGTTCACCAGCGGATGCACCATCAGGCAGTCGACGGCCTTTGAGACGGATTTTGTGCGCAGGGCCTCGGAGGCGTAGCGCTCGTACAGCTTCACGCGGCGGATCAGCTCCATCTGCAGTTCGCCGGGCTTTTCCACCCGCCGGGGCGTGAACGCGCCGTTCTCCAGGTCGCAGGTGACCTCCACCACGTCGCTGTCCGCCAGCCCCGGGATCGCGCCGTCGTTGGGCACGCACAGCGTCATGCTCAGCCTTTCGCCGGTGACCCTCGCCCGGATGTACTTCAGCGCCACGCCGGCGTAGCCGCCGTCGTCCTCGGCCCACAGGTCGAAGCGCCACGCGCCCCGGTCGCGCCGCTTTCCGGTCTCATTGGCCATGTACGCGCCCTCCCGCCTGCCGTACCACTTCTCGTAGATCTTCAGGCAGGCGTCGAAGTCCCTCTCCACGTCCATGCCCGACAGCTCCGCGATCATGCCGCGGTTCAGCCCGGCGATCAGCTCGCCCCGGGTCTGCTGCGCGGCAAGTATGTGCGCGACGGCCTGTTCCCGGTAGAAGAAATAGTAGAGGTATTCGTTCAGCAGGCAGCCCATGTGCTGCGCCAGGTCCCGCTGGAAGAAGCCCATGTCGGTCTGGGCGTACAGCCGCTCTTCCGCCAGCAGCCCGGGCAGCAGCTCCCGGCCGTCCAGCTTCACGCTGTCGAAGAAGGACAGGTGGTTCAGGCCGTAGCAGCTGCCGGTGACCCGATCCGGGGACACGCCCTTCAGCCTCGCCACGGACGCCAGCAGGCTGCCGGGGGTGTCGCAGATGCCGAAGGTGAAGTCGTAGCCCATGTCCCGCAGCGTCTGGGACACCACGCCGGCGGGATTGGTGAAGTTGAACACCTTCACGTCCGGCTTCGCCAGGCGTTTGGCCAGCGCGCAGTACGCCGCCAGCGCGGGCACCGAGCGCATGGCGAAGGAGAAGCCCGCCGCGCCGGTGGTCTCCTGGCCCAGCAGGCCCAGGTCCAGCGCCGCCCGCTCGTCCCGCACACGCATTTCGTCGCCGCCGGCGCGGATGGTGGTGATGATGTAGTCGGCGTCGCGCACGGCCTGTTCGGCGTCGGTGGTGATCTGAAAGTCCAGCTCCGGGGCCAGCCGGCGGGCCGCCTCCCGGGACATGCGCCCGAATATGGCCAGCTTCTCCGGGTCGCTGTCCATGAAGACGATGCGCCGGATGCCCAGCTTCGGCGCGGCCTGGGCCAGGCTCCTGGCCAGCTGGATCGCGCGGACCCCGCCACCGCCTATGACGGTCAGTTTCATACGTCCCTCCCGATTGTCCGATGGATTTCCCGGTTCCATGATACCCGAAGTCCGGCGAAAAGGCAATGCCGATCCGCGAAATTTCGCAAATTTGGCGGCCCTTGGCCCGCCGGGCAACTTGGCAACGCGAGACAACAAAAGCCAAATGAGGACGATGCATTTTAATGCGCCTTCCTTTATAATTTTCTTAACGAAGCTCGAAAGGGAGGGACGCGGCCATGACCAACAACGGTGCCATGACGCCGCACAGCCGCCGCCGGTGGAGCCGGAAGAACTTCTGGCTGACGACGATGGTGTTGCCGGGCGCGATCTGGCTGCTGCTGATCCGCTACCTGCCCATGCTGGGCGTGGTCATCGCCTTCAAGAACTACAAGGCCCAGAAGCCCAACACCTTCTGGAACAACCTGATCAAATCGGAATGGGTGGGGCTGAAGAACTTCCAGTTCCTCAAGAGCCCCAGCACCGTCACGATGATCCGCAACACGCTGGCCTACAACGCGGTGTGGATCGTGCTGGGCCTGGTGATCGCGGTGCTGTTCGCGGTGATGATGTCGGAGCTGAAGAACCGCTTCATGGCCAAGGCCTATCAGACGATGATGTTCTTCCCCTACTTCCTCAGCTGGGTGGTGGCGAGCTACTTCGTGCTGGCCTTCCTGGACCCCACCAGCGGCATGATCCCCTCCATCCAGAAGAGCCTGGGGTACAAGCCCACACAATTTTACATGACCACCACCTGGTGGCCGCTGATCCTGACGATATCGAACCTATGGAAGAACGTGGGCTACTCCAGCGTGCTGTACCTGGCGGCCATCACCGGCATCGACACCACGCTGTACGAGGCCGCGGCGGTGGACGGCGCCACCAAGGTCCAGCAGGTCTGGCACGTGACGCTGCCGGGCATACGGCCCATGATCGTGATCCTGCTGATCATGGCGGTGGGCCGGATCTTCAACGCCGACTTCGGCCTGTTCTACAACGTGCCCCAGAACTCCGGCCCGCTGTACCCGGTGACCCAGGTCATCGACACCTACGTGTACAACACCTACGCCAACACCCACAACATGGGCATGAGCGCGGCGGCGGGCCTGCTGCAGAGCGTGGTGGGCTGCCTGTGCATCGTGGTCACCAACGCCATCGTGAGCAAGATCGACGCCGAAAGCTCGCTGTTCTGAGAGGAGGATACCCATGCAAAAGGCTGAAAGACGCAGCGCCGGGCTGAACACCTTCGGCCCGGGGGCGCAGGCGGTATTCCACCTGGTGCTGGGGCTGTTCGCGCTCCTGTGCATACTGCCCTTCCTGTTCGTGATCATCATCTCCTTCACCTCGGAGGACAGCATCCGGCAGATCGGCTACTCGTTCATGCCCCTCAGCTGGGCCACCCAGGCCTACAGCTACGTGTTCGCGCTGGGGAACGCCCTGTGGCGCAGCTACTTCAACAGCTTCCTGATCACGGTGGTGGGCACGCTGCTGAGCGTCTCCATCTGCGTGCTGTACAGCTACCCGCTGTACCGGCGGGACTATAAATACCGGGGCTTCTTCAACTTCCTCAGCTTCTTCACGATGATCTTCGGCGGCGGCCTGGTGCCCACCTTCGTGGTCTGCAAGACGCTGCTGGGCCTCAGCGACAACTACGCCGCGCTGATCGTGCCGCTGCTGTTCTCCCCCTTCAACGTGATCGTGATGCGCACGTTCTTCCAGACCACCGTGCCGGGCGAACTGATCGAGGCCGCCACCATCGACGGCGCCGGCGAGTACCGGACGCTTGTGCAGGTGGTGCTGCCGGTGGTCAAGCCGGGCATCGCCACCATCGCGCTGCTGAACGCGCTGGCCTTCTGGAACGAATGGTTCCTGTCGCTGCTGTACATCACCAAGAACATGGACGTGATCCCGCTGCAGTACCTGCTGATGCGGATGCAGCGCAACGCCGACTTCCTGGCCAAGAACGCCGGCATGCTGGGCGCGGACGCCGCCAAGGCGGCCCAGAGCCTGCCCAGCCAGAGCCTGAAGATGGCCCTCGTGGTGTTCATCGTGGTGCCCATCGCCTGCGCGTACCCGTTCTTCCAGCGCTACGTGGTGGCCGGGCTGACGGTGGGGTCGGTGAAAGGATAGTTAGAAGTGAGGAGTGAGGAGTGAGAAGTATAGAATGTCTCAGTCACTCCTAACTCCTAACTCCTCACTCCTCACTCAGGTTTTGAATCGCACGATGGCTTGCCATCTGCAAATATAAGGAGGTTAAACCCATGAAGAAACTGTTTGCGCTGATCCTGGCCCTGGTCATGATCATGACCGCCGCTTCCGTCGCGATGGCGGAGGACCTGCCCACCATCACCATCATGTTCCACGGCAGCAACGTGACCGACGACACCGCGGTGCTGGAAGCCGTGAACGCCTACATCGCCGACAAGGTGGGCGCGAAATTGGAGGTCGTCTGGGGCACCTGGGGCGACTTCGACGAGAAGGTCACCAACATACTGAAGTCCGGCGACAGCAGCGTGGACATGGTGTTCACCTGCTCCTGGAGCTCGGATGAGTACAACACCTACGCCAAGGACGGCTACTTCGTGAAGCTGGACGACCTGATCGCCGAGTACGGCGCGGACCTGGTGGCCGCGATCCCCGAGAGCCTGATGCAGGCCGCCACCATCGAGGGCGCCGAGGGCATGGGCATCTACGCCGTGAACGGCTTCAAGGACACCGCCACCCAGAACACCTGGGACGTGAACGTGACCCTGCTCAACGAGCTGGGCTACACGCTGGACGACTTCAGGGCCATGAGCTTCTATGACTTCGGCGAGCTGTTCCAAAAGGCCAAGGAAGTCAAGGGCGATTCCTTCTATCCGTTCCTGATCGAGCCCATGGTGCTCGAGCGCATGGTGACCGGCTCCATCATCGTGGCCGGCGACGCGGGCTCCACGAACCTGCTGAGCCTGTACCTGAACCAGGACGACGTTTCCGCCGAGGGCTCCTACGGCAACGTGCTGCTGAACAAGTTCGGCACCGAGGAGTACAAGAAGTTCGTCGAGAAGATGCACGAGTACTACGAGGCCGGCTACATCGATCCCTCCCTGGCCGTGGCCGAGACCAGCAACGACACCCGCACCAACGCCCAGAAGACCGGCGAATACCTGATCGGCACCCAGAGCTACGCCTTCGGCTATGAGTACAGCCCCGACGTGCTGGCCCGCGGCATCGAGGTCGCCTTCGTGCCCTGCACCGATCCCTATGTGGACACCACCGCCTCCCAGGGCGCCATGATGGCCATCTCCACCGCCAGCGAGCATCCCGTGGAGAGCTTCAAGTTCCTGGCCCTGCTGAACAGCGACCCGACCCTGATGACCCTGCTGAACTACGGCGTGGAAGGCGTGCACTACACGCTGAACGCCGACGGCCTGGTGGAGTTCACCGACGAGCGCGCCAACTACAGCCCCTGGACCAACGGCATGGGCAACGTGACCATACTGCCCGACACCGCCAGCGAGGGCGCCGGCTTCCGCGAGTCCTTCAAGGCCTACTACGCGGGCGCCAAGGGCATCCCGTCCCTGGGCTTCGTGTTCAACAACGAGGCCGTCGCCAATGAGATGGCCGCCCTGGGCACCGTCGCCGCCCAGTACGCGCTGGCCCTGGACGCCGGCGCGATCGACCCCGAGACCGCCCTGCCCGAGTTCCTCGCCGCGCTGGACGCCGCCGGCATGCAGACCTACCTGGACGCCGCCAACGAACAGCTGACCGCCTACATGGCCGCGAAGTAAGATTTCCCCCTGACGATACCAGATACCAGCCCCGGACGCGCGTCCGGGGCTGGCGCTTTTGAGTGAGTCACTCGGGGACAGGTTCCTATTGACTCAAAAAGACTACTTTTAGTGTGTATTGCACGTCTTTTAGTCGCAAAAGTGAGTCACTTGGAACCTGTCCCCGAGTGACTCACTTTCAATGTGAAAAACGCTTTACAATCAAGACAATCCGCGGTAAAAAACTATTGGATTGATCTCATTTAATTCCACGACGATCGGGCAAAGGAGGCTGCGATATGAAGACTCTGGCCAGAATATCCATGGCAATACTGCTGGCGCTGACGCTGGCACTGACGTCATTCGCGCTGGCGGATGAACTCTCAGAAACCTACTACAGCCTATCCGGTGAACACGTAGTATTCACCGGGTTGAATGTCAAGATCGAACAGGCGAAACCAGGCGAAATCATTTCCTTGTCCTTGGAATCGGACCTGGAAGGTGAACGCCTGGAGGATCAATACATTCTCTTTACATCCGAAGATGTAACCATCACCGATTGCTTCTTTATTATGCCCGAGCATAACGTCACGGTCAAAGCGCAGCTCGCTGAGAAGAGCAATCTCGTCGCTGACCTGACCGGCAACAATGCCGTACCGATATCGCCCTTTGTGGTCTCTGGCATAATGGAATCATCTCTGCATTACAGTATGGTGGGAGAAGGCGAAATCCAGGCATACGATCTGAACGGGGATGGAATTGCCGATGTGCAGGTGATAGACGGCGAAACCGGCGCTTCCCTCCAACGTACAGAAGGCGCGGACGCGCTGATATGCAATTACGAAAACATCGATCTGCCAGCCGGTCCCTATTGCCCTTACAAATCCATCACCTTTCAGTTCATAAAACCCTACAGCGTCACCGTCAATGTCAACGACGCCGCGATGGGCGAGGCTTCCGCCACGCCGACCTCCGGCACGACCGGCACGAAGGTGACGCTGACGGCCACGCCCAAGGACGGATATCGCTTCGTGGAGTGGCAGGTCGTCTCCGGCGGCGTAACCATCGCCGATGACAGTTTCACCATCCAGTCCGCGGACGTAACGGTCAAGGCCGTCTTCGAGGCCGGTCACACCCACGCCTACGGCACGCCCGAATGGATCTGGGCCGATGACTACTCGACCTCCAAGGCCATTTTCACCTGCTCGAAGGGCGACGACACCAAGACCGTCGACGCCACCGTCACGCCCGAAGTGACCGCCGCCACCTGCACCGAAGCGGGCAAGACCGTCTACACCGCGAAGGTCACCTTCGACGGCAAGGAATACACCTCCGAGCCGCAGACCGTGCCGATCCCCGCCACCGGCCACACCTACGATGACCCCAAGTGGGAATTTGCGGCGGACTTCAAGACCGCCACGGCCACCTTCACCTGCTCGAAGGGCGACGACACCCAGACTGTCAACGCCGCCGTCGCAGACCCCGTGACCACCCCCACCACCTGCACCGAAGCGGGCAAGACCGTCTACACCGCGAAGGTCACCTTCGGCGGCAGGGAATACACCGGTGAAAAGACCGTCCCGGGCGATCCCGCCACCGGCCACGCCTACGGCACGCCCGAATGGACCTGGGCGGCGGACTTCAAGACCGCCACGGCCGCCTTCAAGTGCATAAAGTGCAACGACACCCAGACCGTCGACGCCACCGTCGCAGACCCCGTGACCACCCCCGCCGGCACCTGCACCGCCGAAGACACGATCACCTATACCGCCACGGCGTCGTTCGGCGGCAAGTCCTGGACCGATGCAAAGGCCGTGACCGCCGCCGGCACCGCCGTCGACCACACCTACGGCGCGCCCGAATGGACCTGGGCGGCGGACCACAAGACCGCCACGGCCACCTTCAAGTGCTCAAAGGGCGACTACACCCAGACCATCAATGCCGCGGTCAACGTCGAAACCTTCGCTCCCTCCTGCGCCAGGATGGGCCAGAACCACTTTACCGCGACGGCAACGCTGAACGACGTAACCTGGACCGACGAGAGGTCCGTGACCTTCCCGGCCACCGGCCACACCTACGGCACGCCCGTCTGGAGCTGGTCGGAGGACAACAGCGCCGCGACGATCACCTTCAAATGCCTGAAGGGCGACGACACCCAGACCATCAACGCCGCGATCGAGGAGCCCGAGATCACCGCCGCCACCTGCACCCAGGCCGGAAGCGCCGTCTACACGGCGACGGCAACGTTCCTCGACGAGACCTACACCGATGAAAAAACCGTGGAGCTCCCCGCCGCCGGCCATACCTACGGCGGCAAACCCGTCTGGAGCTGGGCTGAGGACCACACGTCCGCCACGGCCACCTTCAAGTGCTTGAAGGGCGACGACACCCAGACCGTCGACGCCGCCGTGACCGGCGAGGCCACCGCCGACGGCGGCACCAAATACACCGCCACCGCTAACTTCCTCGGCGAGACCTACACCGCCACCGTCACGGATTCCCCCGCGCCGAAGCACACGCTGACCGTCAATTACATCGACGGGGACAACAATCCGGTCGACGACCCCTACACCGAGCAGCTGGAGGAGGGCACGGACTATACCGTCGTCTCCCCGACTATCGATCACCTCATCCCCGACCGTGCGGTCGTGGAGGGCACGATGGGCACGGCGGACATCACCGAGACCGTGACCTATTCGGACGACGACGTTCTGATCACCTTCAGGATCAATTTCAAGAAAAAAACGGATAGGGCCACCCAGACCGCCTGGCGCGGCGAGAAAACCAAGCTGACACCGTTCCCCTTCAAGCAGGCGAGTAGCGTCCGCTTTATGGGCTGGAACACCAAGGCCGACGGCAGCGGCAAGACCTATGCCGACGGGGGGAAGATCACGCCCAGGGAGGACGTGACGCTGTACGCGCAGTGGAGTCAGTTGTACGCCTTGTCGTTTCATCAAAACGGCGGCAAGGGCAAGATGAAATCGCTGAAAACCAATATCGGCGAAACCGTCCGGCTGCCCGCATGCGCGTTCACGCACAACTCTGGATATTCCTTTGACTGCTGGACCACGAAAAAGGACGGCACGGGCGCGGTCTACGCCGACCAGGCGAAGCTCGTCGTCAGCGGCGATATGACACTGTACGCGCAGTGGAAGGGCAAGTCGGCCAAGGTCAGCTTCAGCGCAAACGGCGGCAATGGGAAGATGGACCAGATCACCGTAACGACCCCCGCCCAGATTCAGCTGCCCGAGTGCGGATTTACAAGAAAGAACTACGTCTTCACCGGCTGGATCGACGGCAACAAAGTGCTGCACGCCCCGGGGGAGACGATCACGGTCCGGAACAATATGAAACTGAAGGCCCAGTGGACGAAGCCGGGCAAAGTCGGTTTCAATAAGAATAAAGGAAATGGCAAGATGGACGATCAGCTCGGCCTGCCCGGCGAACGGATCACGCTGAACAGGAACACCTTCACGAGGGATGGCTACGAATTCACCGGATGGAACACGAGCAAAAACGGCTCGGGTACGGCCTACAAGGACGAGGCGAAGTTCAAGATCGTGGATACCAACAAGGTCATTCTGTACGCCCAGTGGAAGAAGAAGGAGTCGGGCAAGCTGACTCTGACGCCCGTCAAGACGATCAGCCTGAGCGCGAAGAAGCAGTACTTGGAGGCGACGGTCACGCTGGACGGGCAGCCCGTCAAAGGCGCCCAGGTCACATTCACGTTCCATGACAAGGTGAAAGTGAAAAAGACCAAGAAAGACGGCGTCGCGAAATTCTCCATAACCGATTCCATGGTAAAGAAACTGAAGGTCGGTGAAAAAGTGGAGTATTCCGTCACCTTCGGCGAAACCACCATTACGAAGAAGGCAAAGATCGTGGAGTAAGACGTGAGTCACTCGGGGACAGGTTCCTGTTGACTCAAAATTACAACTATTAGTGTGCATCTCATGTCTATTAGACGAAAAAGTGAGTCACTTGGAACCTGTCCCTGAGTGACTCACTTTGCTTTCACTCCACGCCCTTCAGCGCCTCCACCATGTCGATCTTCCGGTTCTTGCGGGCCACGATCACGCCGACGAACAGCGACACCCCAAAGGTCAGCGCGATGCTGACCATGTAGGTCACGGGGCCGATGCACATCCGCAGCTCATACTCCCCGGCCAGCTTGTCGATCAGCACCTTCAGCGTCAGCGCGCCGGCCGGGATGCCCAGCAGCACGCCGACGACGGTCAGCCACACGTTCTGGCTGATCAGCAGTTTGCCGATCTGCCTGTCGCCGAAGCCCAGCACCTTCAGCGTCGCTAGCTCCCGCGCGCGCTCGATGTAGCTCATCAGGCCCAGGTTGTACAGCACCACCACGCCCAGCACCACCGCCGCGACGATCAGCAGCGCGATCATCAGGTCCATGATCTGCGTGAAGCTGTCGTAGGTCTGCATGATGGCCGCGTGGGACTGCGCGCTGGCGATCAGGCCGCTCTCGGGCAGGTCGGTGACGGGGACGTCGGTGTAGAGCGTGGTGACGGTGTACGGCACACCCACGCGCTCGGCGCAGGCGCGGCTCATCACCAGGTTTTCCGTCATCACCGAGCGCAGCACGCCGATGACCTTCACCGAATACGTTTCCGACGCGCCGTAGGGCGAGAACGTCACCGTGTCGCCCACGCGGATGTCCTTCGCCAGCCGCATGCAGACGTAGGCGCCCTCCTCCGACAGCGGCACGACGGCGTTGTCCTCATCGACAAAGCGGTACTTGTCGCGCTGCGTGTCGGCGACCTCCAGCATCACGGTCTTGCCGCCGACGCTGATGCCCGACATGGCCTCCCAGTCCGCGTCCAGCGCCTGGGCCAGCTCCAGCGCCCGGGCGTTGTCGCTGTTTTCCGCCAGGTTGACCCGGGTGACGTAGTTCGACACGTCCTCGTCGATCAGCTTCAGAAACCCGTTCAGCGTGTCGCGCATGCCGAGCCCGCCCACCAGCAAGATCATGCAGCCCACGATGCCGATCAGCGTCATGGCCGAGCGCGACTTGTGGCGCAGCACGTCGCGCAGATTCCAGCGCGTGCCGAACTGCAGCCGCTTCCACAGCGGCGTCCTCTCCAGCGCGATGCGCCGCATCCTGCGGGGCACGTAGGGCTGCAGGGCCTCGGCGGCCGTGCCGGAGAGCATCTTGCGCACGGACAGCAGGCTGATCAGCGTCATCAGGCCCACGATCAGCGCCAGCACGCCCCAGCAGAAGCCGGGCATGACCAGGTCCCAGCGGGGCATGTCGAAGTACGTGCCCATCATGCCGTTGGGGTTCATGATCAGATAGCAGATGCCGTAGCCCAGCGCGATGCCCAGCGCCGTGCCCACCAGGCCGATGGTCAGGCCGTAAGAGGCGTAGTGGCGCATGATCCGCCTATCCTTGAAGCCCAGCGCCTTCAGCGTGCCGATCTGCCGCTTCTCGTTGGCGGTGATCCGGTGCATCGTGGTCGTCATGGCCAGCAGCGCGATGGCCAGGAACAGCACGGGCAGTATGCTGCCCATGGCCTTGCCCTCCTTGGATTCGCCCATGGCCTCGCCGTAGGAGGTGGTGTCCTCCTTCGGCACGACCATGATGGTACGGCCCAGCGCCTTCGCCGCCGCGGCCTCCAGCGCCTCCTTGCCCAGCGGCGAGCGCAGATTGATCTGCGGGTAGAAGTCCACCAGTATGGCCGCCCGGTAGCGCTTGGGCGTCAGGTAGGCGAAGCCGTACTTGGTGTAATCGGGCATCACCTGCGTGTTGTCGCCCACGCAGATCAGCTGCTCGCCGCTCTTGGCCAGGCCCAGCACCGGCGCGGTGATCTTAAAGCCGCGGTAGACCAGCGTCAGCGTGTCGCCGACGGCTATGCCGTTGGCCCCGGCGAAGCGGTCCGACAGCCACAGCCCGTCCGCCTGCGGGTCGTAGGGCGCGCCCTCGGTCACCAGCATCGTGGACACGGTGTAGTCCTCGCAGACGTTCAGCGAGAGGGTCTGCTCCGTGTCCTGTATGCCCACGTTGACGCTGAGCATGCGGGTGGCCGCGTCGACGCCGTCCTGCGCCAGCAGCGCCTCCAGGTCGGCGCGGGAAAAACCCGTCTCCGAGTACAGCCGGTAGTCGGCCAGCCGGGTCTCCTCGAAAAAGCTGCCCGTGTTCCATTCGATGCTGTACCACTCCATGTTGAACCCCAGGAATACGCCGACGCCCAGGGCGACCATGATGATCATCGATATGAACTGCGGCCTGTAGGCCCGGGCGGTCCTGAACAGCTTTCTGATCAGCATCACCAATCCACCTCTTCCGCCGCCAGAGGATGCGCCTGCGCCTCACAGGAGACGATCCTGCCGTTTTTCACCCGCACCACCGTGTCCGCCATGCGGGCGATGTTCTGGTTGTGCGTGACGACGACGATGGTCTTGCCGAAGTCCCGCGCCATCGAGAGCAGCAGCTTCAGCACCACCACGCCGGTCCTGGAATCCAGCGCGCCGGTGGGCTCGTCGCACAGCAGTATCTTCGGGTTCTTGGCCAGCGCCCGGGCGATGGACACCCGCTGCTGCTCGCCGCCCGACAGCTCCGCCGGGAACTGCTCCAGGTGGTCCGACAGGCCCACCCGCGCGATCATGTCCCCCGCGTCGAGGGCGTCCGGGCAGATCTGCTTGACCAGCGCCACGTTCTCGTAGACCGTCAGCGTGGGGATGAGGTTGTAGAACTGGAACACAAAGCCGACCGTGGACGCGCGGTACTCGGCCAGCGCGTCGCCGGTAAGGCCGGATATGTCCCGGCCGTTCACAAGTATGCTGCCGGACGTGGGGCTGTCCAGCCCGCCCAGCAGGTTCAACAGCGTGCTCTTTCCCGCGCCGCTGGGCCCCAGAACGACGATGAACTGCCCCTCCTCCAGGCTCAGATTGACGCCGTCCAGCGCCCGCAGCTCGTGGTCTCCGCTGGTGTAGACGCGCGTGACGTCCCTGAATTCTATGATCGCCATCATACCATCTCCTGCCGCAAAGGATTGTCCCATGAAGTTATATACATCTAACAGAACTCATTATAGTTATACTCGTCTAACTTGTCAAGGGGGGTGTTGTTGGGTTTATCAATACTTTAACTGAGTCACTCGGGGACAGGTTCCTACTGACTCACTTTTGGAGGTGAGTCAACAGGAACCTGTCCCCGAGTGACTCACTCTCCCTCCCCATTCGCCAAACCGGGACAACAAATGACATGCCCAGCCGTTTTCTTTTTCCGCCCTTGCGGTTACAATGGATATGCGGTAAAATAATATCAATACGGAGGGCCGCCATATGCGCTACGGATACTTCGACGACCGGGCCCGGGAGTACGTGATCGACCGGGTGGACGCGCCGTTTTCCATGACCAACTACCTGGGCACCCAGCGGATGGGCGCGGTGCTCTCCCACAACGCGGGGGGCTACTGCTGGCTGGATTCGCCCCAGTTCCACCGCATCACCCGCTTTCGCCCAAACGGCGTGCCCCTGGACTATCCCGGCCACTACGTGTACCTGCGCGACGCCGAGACCGGCAAGTACTGGTCCATCAGCTGGCAGCCGGTGGGGCTGCCGCTCTCGGAGGCGAAGTATACCTGCCGCCACGGGCTGAGCTATTCGACCTATACCTGTGAATACGCGGGCATTTCCGCCAGCCAGACGCTGTTCATCCCCCGGGAGGACGGCGGCGACGACCCGGTGGAGATCTTCGACGTGCGCGTGCGCAACGCTTCCAACCGCCCGCGGACCATCGACGTGACCGGCTACGTGGAGTTCTCGTTCCACAGCATCGACATCGACAACCAGAACTTCCAGATGAGCCTGTACTGCGCGGGCTCGTTCCCCGAGAACGGCGCGGCGGTCTGCGAGCTGCACTACGAGCCGGACAGCTTCCAGTTCCTGGCCGCCTCCTTCGCCCCCGACGGCTATGAGGGCACCCGCGACGGCTTCATCGGGCCGTATCGCACCGAGCGCGACCCGATCGGCGTGGAAAGCGGGCTGCGCGGCGGCCATGAGAACGGCGGCAACCCGGTGGGCGCGCTGATGAAAGAGCTGACGCTGGCCCCCGGCGAGGAGAAGCGGGTGCTGTTCTACCTGGGCACGGGCCGGGGCGACACCGCCGAGCGGGTGCGGCAGCGCTACGACTTTGACGGCGCGGACCGGGCGTTTGAGGCCCTGCGGCGCTTCTGGGACGACAAGCTGGGCGCGCTGACGGTGAACACCCCCCACGCCAACATGAACCGCAGCCTGAACATCTGGAACCTGTACCAGAGCGAGGTCAACGTGCTGTTCTCCCGCTTCGCCTCGTTCATCGAGGTGGGCGGCCGCACCGGGCTGGGCTTCCGCGACACCGCCCAGGACGCCATGTGCATCCCCCACGCCGAGCCGGAGGGCTGCCAGAAGCGCATACTGCAGCTTTTGAACGGCGTGACCTCGCAGGGCTACGGGCTGCACCTGTTCGACCCGGCCTGGTTCGAGGGCGCGGAGCAGGACGAGGACTGGTCCCCCACCGTGGTGCCGAAGGCCGCGGACAACAAGCGTGTGCACGGCATCGGGGACGCCTGCGCCGACGACGCGCTGTGGCTGATCCCGGCCGTCGTCGAGTACGCGCGCGAGACCGGCGACGACGCCTTCTTCGACCGGACCATCCCCTACGCCGACGGCGGCAGCGACAGCGTGTGGGACCACATGAAGCACATACTGGACTTCTCCTACAGCCAGACCGGCAGCCACGGCATCACCAAGGGCCTGCGGGCCGACTGGAACGACTGCCTGAACCTGGGCGGCGGCGAGAGCGCCATGGTGGCGTTCCTGCTGGTCTGGGCCACGGAGCACTTCCTGGACGCCGCGCGGCACCTGGGCCGGGACGGGGACGTGAAGACCTACG
>JAFYBB010000206.1 GCA_017540445.1 Clostridia bacterium
CCCCCATGTTATACCCCATGTTACCCCCCATGTTACCCACCATGTTACCCCCTATGTATTCCGAATTTTCCGTAATACCTTGGGGATAATCCGCGTCGGATTCTGTTTCCGGCGCTATGTATTGGGGATAGAAGTATATCATGCGGTACGCGGGGGATTTCTTGTTCTTCTCACCCGGTGTAAATTCGATCAAGCCGCGCTGTTTCAGGGCATTGCGGGCGGCAGCTATGGTGTCATACTTCATTGGACAAAACGAGAGCAGCCGGTCATTGCTGATGCGGATGAACTCGTCAGGCCAAACCTTGCCTTGCGCCCGCTGATTCATAATGTGCATCAGGGCGTACCACAAGAGCCGTTCACTGGCCGTGAGGTGTTCATCGGTCGCATACTCCATAAACCGTATGTGTTCCCGTACATAGTTGACAATCGGCATAGCTGTGTCCTCCAGCCCAATCAGAACTTCTTGCCGTGCTTATAGGGCCTCGTCTTGTTGTATTCGTGCTTTTCCAGCAGGAGCGCCAGCGGGTCAAGCCCTTGCTTCTTCACCCAGCTCATGGCGACGGCGGCGGCTTCCAGCAGGCTCATGGCGTCGATGCCCACGATGGGATGCGCCGTCATGGCCTTGGCTGTGTACAGGTGCAGCCAGGCGATCAGCTCCGGCACCTTGTCCGGCACTTTCCCGGCGTTGCTCTCGGTGTACAGGCTCTCCACGGTCGAAGGACCTCCATCCTTCTCCTCGCATTTCACGTTCCGCTCGCCCAGCCAGTCGAAGATGCGGATGCAGCCGTCGATCAGCTCCACAGCGATTCCCTCTGGCTTTTTGCCACGATACATACAGGTGAATCTATCTTTGAAATTCATGCACTCCGTTTCGTCTGCCGGGGCGCAAGGAAAGTGTTCGTCGCCCTCCAAGCAGGCGTACCACTTCATCGGCCTGCCCGCCCGCGCTTCTTCCAGCGCCTCGCTCCATTCGCTGTGTATGAGCGCGATGATCTCCGGCGTTTCCCGTTTGTCGTCCCACCAGCCATGATCCACGGCGTTGCTGTGAATCTGTTTCGCCAGTTCTTCAATGAGCATGTAAATTCGCCTCCCGAAGTATGTAATTGCTCAGGTCGAGCGCGCACCGAAGGACAGTCTCATAGCTGTGCCCGGTCTCCTCTGCCAGCTTCATCAGGGCCTTGCGCAGCTTTTCCAGCTCCGGTTCGCGCGCCTGCGGTTCATCGCGCATAGCTATCCCTCCAAATCCTCACGCACGCCCGGCTTACCATGTTGATCATACGGGCTGGATAGCGCTTTTTCAGCATCCACACCCGCAGCGCGTTCAGCATGAGCCATATCATCCGCACGGTTCCGCGCCTCCTTTACCACGTCCCGGATCGCCATGAGGTCGTTCCACATGCCGATCTGTTTCAGTGCCGTCTCGTAGTCGTAGGCCGGGGCTTCCCGCAGGGATGCCACGCCCCAGCGCGTCAGCACGCTCTTGCGGATCGCGCCGGAGAGCTTCGTGACGGCCTTTTTGTCGTCCGCGTAGCCCTTCGCGTCCAGCAGTTCGCGGGCGCGGGCGCGGATCGCGTCGCCTATGTACTTCTCCTGCGTCCGGCTCATTGGCGTTTGCAGGCGCACGCGCTTTTCCAGGTCGGCGATCCGTTGGCTCGTCATCTGCTGCGCGGCGGCGATCTGCTCCATCGCCTCGGTGTTGTGTTTGAGCATCTTTCCGATGCTCTCCATCAGCGGGGCCATCATGTCCCGCACCACAACGGACACGATCTCAACCGTTTCGGGAGATAGGGCTGCGTCCTCGCGCCTCATCAGTTCACCCAATGATGATCCCTCCCTCGACCGCAAAGCTGTCCAGGGCCTGACGCGATTTCTCGCACCAACCCTCGACCGTCCTCAGTAATTCGTCGTAGCTGTTCTTGGTTTGCTGCGGCATAACGGAAAATGTGCCGCTCATATAGGGCATACGGGCGCACATGCCCATAAACTCGCGCACGGCGGCGCTGAACAGCTCCAGCGTCAGCTCGTCGGCAGGCACGCGCTCGGCGTCGCCGCGCGCCTGGGCGCTCTGCATGTTCAAAAGCTCCTCCTGGGCGCGGTTCAGGGCCTCCTGCTGCTCCTGCAACAGATCCTCCTGTTCCCGCATGTCGCGCTCCATCTGCGCTTTTTCCTTCCGCAGTTGCACCGCCTCGTTCAGACTGTCCCTGGCCGTGGCGGTGATCCGGTCGATCTCCGCCTTTTGCCGGGCCGCTTCTTCGCGCCGCGCCGCCAGCTCGTCCGTCAGCTCTTGCGGAATCTCAGGCTCCTGCTGTTCCAGCTCCCGCACGCGGGCCTCCGCCGCGTCGATCCGGGCCTGCGCCTCGGCGCGCACCTGCTTCACGGCCTCTTGGACTTCTCGGGTCGTCATTGCCTGAACGTCATGTTCCCGCATGAATTGGTCTTCCGTCCCGGCAGGGAGCGGAAGCAGCTTGAAGGTCTTTGCGCGACCCAGGCTCTCGAATTGCGGCTTCCCACCGAATCGCTTGTAGGCCGCCATCATGTCTTCTGCGGTCTTTTCGCTCACGTCGGCGTTGTCCTGGAGCCACTTGCCCCATTCTCCGTGAGGCACCAGCTCCTTGGCTTCCACGAACACGCGGGCGAGCTGCCACATGTTCATGTTGATGGACAGGCGCAGCGTCCGGGCCTGCATGGCGAGGCTGTCAATTACGCTCAATCCCTGATTGGTGTTGGCTAATTCCATCGTGGTTCCTCCTCAGTCTGAATTGTCCAGCAATTCCCTGTAATTGGTCGGCGGTTCCGGTGTTCTCTGCCAGCCGATGATCTCCGTCAGCGGGAAGCGATGCCAGCCGATAAGGCGCACTTCTCCCCACTTATCCAGGGCGATCACGCAGTTATAGGCGTCCGCGTCTTCCTTGACGGGCAATTTGTCCTGCGCGTTGATCCACTTATCGGGCACATGCCGCCACCAGGCGTGAAAGCGGTTCTTCCGCGCCTCCTGCGCCTCGACGACCATCACGCCCTGATAGATGTGCCATACGAGCACATGCCCGTCGTCCGGGCAGGTTTCCATCGTCCGCCAGCCGTCGTTACACATGTCCCGTCACGCCCTCCGCCTTGCTGTCGACGCCCCTGCGCGCCAGCTTTTTCCGCCATGCGGCCCTTACCTTTTCGCTGCAATGGTTCATGGCGTTTTCCCATGAGGGAAAACGTTTGTTGTCCCGGTAAAACCTGTACTGATAGTAGAGGCTGTCCCGGTCGTGCGGGGCGCTCGGGTCGTGCTCCGTTGCGCAGATCGGGCATTTGCCCGGTCCGGGCGCGCACACCTTGATCCCTTCCATGCCGTCCGCGTGACGCATGGTTCCTCCTTTCCCTCGTGGTGCTGGCTTCCTTGGAGCGCGGGCCGGGAATCGAACCCGGCAGGCCGATTGGCGCATCCTCGATCCGTCCATGGGAGGCATTACCTCCTTCATTTCTGGATAGTCCCCCGCCAGGGCCGCGCATAATAGCCGGTCTTCCCCGGCTGTCATACGGTTTGGTAACTGCCTTTTGAGTGATCCGTCTACACCCGCAATAACGCCATGCAGCTTGTGGGGCTTCGTTCAGGACTTCCTAAAACCCATCCGATGTATCCCGTGACGGTCGATGGTATTGCACCAGCGCGTTTGGGAATCGAACCCGCACACTTGCAGAATCGAACTGCGCCTCACATCGACAGGGCCAACCCTTCCTCCCGGTGTCCACGGAGTATTGGCGCAGGCAACAGGTATCGAACCTGTATCTCGTAAAGGAGCCATGGTCTTTACGCGGCTTGTCCCAGTTAGCCCATGCCTGCATGATGCCCGTCTTTCCGGGCCGCCAGCCCTTCCATGGGCGGTATGCTCAATCATAAACCGGCCTCAAGTGCTGTTCGCACCAGTTGAGCGCCAGGTTATACCGTAGCGTGGCGCAGTACACCAGCTCGCCGTCTGCGGCGAACCGCACGACCTCGGCGTTTTTCTGCCTGTCGCCGGAGAATCCGACGTAGATCGCGTTGTCCCAGCGCGTCGTTCCGTTCTTCCGGGCCGTCGCCGTCCAAACGGACACCATGTTGTCCAGCTTGCCCTCCTTCACGAACGCGCAGAGCGCCCGCAACTCGTCCGGCTTTGATACGTGAAACCGCTTTGCGGCCATGCTCAAACCTCCCGTATCTCGATGCCCCAGCAGGCTTTCACCTGTTTTTTCTTGTTGATGTACACCCGGTTCTGCTTTGTGGCCTCGCTTTTCGCGTCGTACACGCCCTCAACGGTCATGTCGGGCCTGATGGTCACGAAATCGGCGATGTACACGATCCCGCCCGGCAGGTCAAATTTCACCTGCCTGCATACGGTTTTCAGCTCCCCGGCCCGCACGCGCAGCATAAGCTCTTGGTACACATTCGCCTCGTGCTGGCTGTCAAACTTGATCCCGTCAACCTCCACGCGCCGGTTGCCGTACTTCTGTCGTTTGACCTTCTTTTCCGCTTCCTCGGCAATCTTTGCCGCCTGTATCATATATGGATAAGCGCTAATCTCGTCCCTATGGATAATCGTCGGCCTTGGTTCCTTCGGCAAACCAGGAGGGAGATCGCTTCCGCTCAAGTGGGCAGCAGAAACGCCGGAAGGGGAAGGAGCCGCGCAGCGCGTCAAGCCTCTGCGCCGTTGAAAGGCGGCGTATTCTTCCTCTGTCATTCTCAGCGCCATATCTGCCACCACTTTTTCTTCTTCGGCTTCCACGGCGGCGGAGACACCAGCTTCACGTCCGTGTTCATCCATTTCCGCACGGTCATGCCGCCCTCTGTTCTGGCGAACGCGATGCTCGTGATCTTGCCTTTGCCGACGACCAGCACATTTTTGTCGTCCCAATACTCCGTAGCCCACACTTTGCGGCTGTTATTGCCGTAGCGCGCCTTGTTCTCCTCCAGGTTGTCGTTGATGGCGTCGAAGGTCAGCCCGTGGTTGAGGCACCACATCACCGCCGCCTGGAGCTGCTGCCCTTCCCGGCACGTCCACAGGATCAGCTTCGCGCCCTCCGCCTGCTGCTTCACCAGCTCATTGATCACCTGTTGGCGCGCGGGGCCGATCTCCGGCCACTTCGCTTCGCACAGGCAGCCGTCAAAGTCCACGGCGATAACTTTCATACCTCCACACCGGCCTCCTTGCATCCGTCCATGTACTGCTTGATCCTGCGGGCCAGCAGGTTCCCGATCCCGTCGATCACCTTCTGCTCCGCCTCCTCGGCCCCGGCCTCGGCTTTGATGTACAGCGGCACGGCGGGCAGAAACTCGCCCGTCGCCGGGTCGCGCAGGGCCGTCACGCCGATCTGAATATACCTTTCTTCCGCCTCAGCCATGGTTACACCGCCTTTCCGGGAACATAACTGGCACCTGCGTCGTAAATCTCTTGCACAGTGACACCCATTGCCTTGGCAATCGGAACCATGTAATCAGCGCGAATCACTTTTCGGCCCTTTAGCATGTCGCAGAACTGTTGATCCGAGAAACCAGCTCTTGCCGCGACAACACCTTGAATAAAACCTTTCTCGCGGATGATGGCCTCGATGCCTGCGGCAACGCTTCCAGCCATACGCCCCACCTCCTAATTACAAGATTCTTGGTGTATTTCGGATTATACACCAGGCAGCTTGTGGTTGTCAATAACAAATTACAAGAAACTTGTGAATTAAATATTGACTTTTCAATACATTCTGATATAATCAGGACGAATGGAGTGATGGTATGAGCTTCGGAAGTCGGTTGCGCGAAAGGCGCGAGGCGCTGGGACTAAAGCAAAGTGAGCTGGGGCGAATGCTGGGCGTGACAGGCTCCGCCATCGGGAACTATGAGAATGGGTTCAGTTCTCCCAGGGCTGACGTTTTGTATAGGGTCTTTGATGTCCTGCAATGTGACGCCAATTATCTTTTTCAGGACGAAATGGCAGACGCAGCAGAAACCCCACAGGTGATCCGCGAAAGGCACCTGCTCGATTCCTTTCGCCAATTCAATGAAGAAGGACAAGAAAAGGTGATAGACTACATCGACGATCTACTGGCGACAAGGAGATATATAAAAATTGATTCGGTTCGAGTGGGTGAAGCGGAAGCATAGGGGGCGAATGCCATGAATAGGCTGATTTCTATCCTGATCATCATATTGTATTTGACTGGTATAGCGATTGCGGAACAGGAAGAACCATCCCTCGAAGGTGAGTGGTATGTCGGGTCTTTGTTTTCAGAACGGTTTCGCAAGGCATCCTTGGATGAAGATAATGTTTTTCATGTCAAATACGCGGAGGATGAAGCGACATTTTACCCGGACGGAACCGTGAGTAGTTCAGCGGAAAGCGAAACAATGGATGTTATCGCATTGTCGGACATGGCCACGTTATATTATGCACTGGTTGATGGTCTGTCTGGCAAGGTACTGTCCTGCTCTTTGTTTTTGAATATCGACGGAGAATATAGATGTTATGAGTTTTCCTGCGCAAACAAGCTGTTGCTAATCGGCGGGAAAATCATATCAGACCAAAAAAGCGAAACAATGCAATACTCTTACTCTCGCGGAAGGTTCTATATGGCACAAGACAGTGAATATGAGAGCGGTGTTATACAATGGCACGGAGATGATATGTTTATTTTTGAAACGGAAACCGAGATTCAATCCGCCTTTGGCTCTTTGGGCCTGCAATGGATTGCATTTATCAGCACTTCCATAAATTAAAAAGAACCCGCCCCGGTCGCCCGGGACGGGCCGCAAAACCAGCCAACACCACTTGTCTGAGATTGCTCCATCATAATAGCATGACCGGGCAGGATTGTCAAGGAGAATTTTATGAACGCTGTGATCTATGCCCGATATTCGTCCCACGGGCAGACGGAGCAGTCCATCGAAGGGCAGCTCCGCGACAATTACGCCTGGGCCAAACAGCAGGGTGTTACCGTGATCCGCGAGTACATCGACCGCGCCATCACCGGCACCAAGGATCAGCGCCCGGACTTCCAGCGCATGATCGAGGACGCGGCCAAGCGTCAATTTGAGCTGGTGATTGTCTGGAAGCTGGACAGATTCGCCCGCAATCGGTATGACAGCGCCATCTATAAGGCCCGCTTGAAGAAATACGGTGTGAAGGTCGTGTCCGTCAAGGAGAACATCACGGACAGCCCGGAGGGCATCATCCTCGAAGGGCTGCTGGAATCCATGGCGGAATACTACTCCGCCAACCTTTCGCAGAACATCCGGCGCGGCCAGCGGGAGAGCATGGCGAAGGGCCTGTTCTGCGGCGGACCCGTCCCATATGGCTATAAGCTCGTCAATAAGAAGCTGCTCGTGGACGATAAGACCGCGCCCATCATCCGCTATGTGTTCGATCAGTACGCTCAGGGCGTCCCCAAGAAGGAGATCATCGACGAACTGAACCGTCGCGGCGTCCGATCCAAGACTGGAAAGCCCTTGACCATTACCGCCTTTCAGCGCGCCTTGCCCAATCCCGCGTATATCGGCCAGTTCACGTATAAGGGCGAAGTGATCCCCGGCCTCGCTCAGCGCATCATAGACGACGAGACCTTCGCCAAGGTGCAGGAGCGATTGAAGCTCACGGCCCGCGCGCCCGCTGCCGCCAAGGCGAAGGTGGACTATCTCTTGCAGGGCAAGGTATACTGCGGCCATTGCGGCGCGCCCATGACCGGCGAATCAGGCCGCTCGCATAACGGCGAGACGTATTATTACTACGCCTGCGCCAACAGGAAAAAGCGTCATGCCTGCAAGAAGAAGAACGAGCGTAAGGATTTCATCGAGTGGTATGTCGTCGAGCAGACCATGCAGTATATCCTCACGCCGTCCCGCGCTGCCCGCGTGGCAAAGGCCGTCGTCGCCGAGTATAAGAAGGAGTTCTCCGATACCCGCGTTATCGACCTGGAAAAAGCCCTCGCGCAGATCGACCGGGAAATGGAAAAGCTCGTTGACGCCCTCGTGGATAGTCCAAAGGTAGCGCACGCGAAAATCTACGAGCGTATGGAGCTGCTTGACGCGCAGAAGGGTGAGATGGAAACCGATCTCGCGCGATTGCGCATCGCGCAGGAAATCCAGCTCACAGAAACCGAAGTGCGCGCTTGGTTGAAGAAATTCTGCACCGGCGATCCGCTCGATGCGGAGTTCCGTCAGCGCATCATCGACGTGTTCGTGAACGTGATCTACCTCTACGACGACAAGCTCATCATCTTTTACAATATCCGTGGCGGCAAGCAGGTGTCCTACATCGACTTGATCAACGCCTCCGATCTGCCCTCAGACCCCGAAAGTTCGGATTTCAATGCGTATGCTCCACCAAACGCATCCAAATCCGAACCGCAATACGTATTCGTGAACGGCGTATTCGGCTGCATCTTCCGTAGGGAGATGGATGAGGACTGACAGAGTAGCGTCGGGTGAAATATCCCGGCGCTATTTCTTTTTTCAGGTAATGAAATCCGTGCATCATTGAATTTCATTCAAATACCCGGCCATGAGGGACGGCTTTCCTCGTCGCCGGGTATTTCCATTTCTAATAACACGCGCGCACGCGCGCGAGACCCCCATTCTATCCCGCCCAGGTGAATGAAATAAATAAAAAAAATAAAAAAACTACCCAAAGAACGGGTCGAAAGCGCCCGCGGGAAAATTTTCGCGCTCGCGCAGTACCTTGCGCGCGCACGGATGACATACCGGGCACGTGACACGCAACGCGCAGCGCGCGATAAAAGCAACGCCGGAGGCGTTGCTACCACGGCGCGCGAGGCGGAGCACGACAGCCAGCCCCCCAAGGGGGGCTGAGGAGGCAGCGAGGAGAGCCAGGGTCAGCCAAGGCCAGCCCCGAAGGGGCTGAGGACAGCGCCAGGGAGCGCCAGGGAGTCGGAGGCCAGCCCCCCAAGGGGGGCTGAGGATGGCGGCAGGAAGCGCCACAGAGCCAGGGGCCAGCCCCGAAGGGGCTGAGGATGGCAGTCGGGCCGCACGATGCGCGA
>JAFYBB010000207.1 GCA_017540445.1 Clostridia bacterium
AAGGCGTGGTGGCACTTGCCGCAGGTCACGGTGACTTCCCCCACCTTGCGGGGCAGCCTGATAAGGGTGTGGCACTCGGGGCACTTGAAATACTTGTACTTCCTGGCGTTCTTCAGCCGGTTGAAGAACTGGCGGACGCTGGTCGTCACCGTCTGCCGCAGGCCCATGAACTTCGCGTTCTCCGCGTAGCGCTTTTCAACGTTGCGGGAGAGCATGCGGTACATCGAAAAGACATAGGCCGCAAGCCCCAGAAGGTTCAATATGCCGAACCTGAGCGCGGAGCCCAGCACCGACAGCACCAGGCCCGTGATCAGCAGCATCAGCGACAGCTCGTCCGCGCCGCGCCGGCCGGTCATCCATTGGCCCAGCGCCGCTTTTATTTTCTGCATCATACTCATGCTCCTCTTCCTTTCCCAAGCCGTGTTTTTGCGCCCGGCGCGTCAGCGGAAGCCGCCGTAGTAGCCGCCGCCGCAGCCCCCGCCGCAGCAGTTGCACAGCAGATTGCACAGCAAATTGATCGCGCAGCAGCTGAGCAGCGGGTTGCCGCACAGCGCCGTGGGCATGGTGAAGCCCTGGCCCGCGCCGTTGCTCTGGTAGAAGCGCGCGCCGCCCTCCAGACGGCTGAGCAGCGCCCGGTACTCAAAGCAGTTCGGGTCCATGCTGACGGCCTGCCGGGCGTAGTTCAGCGCGGCGATACGGTTTCCAAGGCCCAGGCTGGCCTCCCCGCACAGGTAGTACCATTCGGCGTTGCGCTCGGCGATCGACTCCAGCAGGTGCATCGCTTCCTGGTAGCGCGCGGCGTGGATGTAGTTGCGCGCGGCCTGCAGGTGGGGGTTGGCCTGGCTGTAGCCCCTGTAGCCGCTCTGGCCGTAGCCGCCGTAAGCGCCGCCATAGCCGCCTTGGGAACCGCCATAGCCGCCGTTCGCGCCGCCATAGCCGGCGGACGCGCCCTCCCGCCGCAGCTTCATGATCATCGAGTAGGCCTCGTTGACCTCCTTCATGCGCGCCTCGGCCTGGGCCGAGCCGTTGTTCACGTCGGGATGGTACTTCTTGGCCAGCGCGCGATAGGCCTTCTTGATCTCCTCGTCGGAGGCCTGGGGCGATACGCCCAATACGCGATAGGGATCCTGCATTACTTTTCTCCTTTATGGTTCGCGTTCCGCTTCTTCTGCAAAAACGCGTACCGGCTCCACAGGCCGGAATACAGCACGTTGCGGAGGATGTCCGCGTCCAACACCACCGGAAGGCGCTCAAAGGCCTCGGTGGCGTCCGCCACCGGCATCATCAGCGACATCCGGCAGATCTCCTCGTAGTCCTCCCGGTCCTTCAGCGGCTTCAGCGGATTGTAGCGCCGCTTCCGCACGTCGGCGGGCAGGTCGTCGTAGGCGTCCATCAGGTAGATGAACCGGCCCAGGCCGTCGCCGATGCGCCGCAGTTCATCGGCCCAGTCGCTCCGCTCCGGCCAGATGAACAGCTGCCCGAGCATCTGCCCGGTGGCGTTTACCGGCGCATCGATCTGCATCACGCCGTCGCGCTCCAGCCTTCGGATGTCGTCCAGCCAAGCCTCGATGCAGCCGCAGCGGTCCGGATGGCGCGCCCTGACGGCCGAGTACGCCCTTTTGAGCAGCGCGCCCTCGCCTGCTGAAATCAGATTCCTGTCGTCATTCCAGTTGTCGCGGCACTTGTGATAGGCCAACGCCACGTTCATGTCCGCCACGTAGTCCATCACCGGCGACAGCGCGTAGTCGTGCCGCTTGGCCGGGTGCGCCGGGCAGCGCTCCCGCCCCGTCTGCTCCCCCGGCTCGTACAGCGCGTTCAGCAGCAGCGCCAGAAACGTGAGGTCGTAGCTCAGCGTGGCGCTGCCGGCGAGCCCGTGCCGCGTCCGAAGCGTTTTGCACAGCCCGCAATAGAGCGCCCTGAACCGGTCCTGCCGGTCCTTCGGCAGCGATTCGGGATTCGTGATCACGTAGCCGAACACTTCAATCTGCCTCCTGCGCCGGGTTTTGAGCCATTATACCGCGCGATTGTAAACGCATTATCAATTGGACCGCAGCAGCCCCAGCGCTGCCATGGCCTGCGCCACGCTCTCAACGCCGGTGACCTGAAGGCCCTCGGGCACGCGAAGGCCGCGCAGGTTGTACTTTGGCAGTATCACGTGGTCAAAGCCCATCCGGGCGCACTCGGCCACGCGGCGGTCGGCCTGGCCGATGGCGCGGACCTCGCCCGCCAGGCCCACCTCGCCCATCACCGACCAGGCGCCGTCGACGGGCCGGTTCCGGTGGGAGGACGCCACGGCGGCGCACAGCGCCAGGTCCGCGGCGGGCTCGGTCAGCGACATGCCGCCCGCGATGTTGATGTACACGTCCTGGTCGTACAGGCGCAGCCCGGCCCGCTTCTCCAGCACCGCCAGCAGCAGCGCCAGCCTCCCCTGGTCCACGCCGCTGGCCATCCGCCGGGGATTGCCGAACACGGTGGTCGACACCAGGGCCTGCACGTCGGTCAAAAGGGGCCTGGACCCCTCCATCGCGCACATCACCACGGAGCCGCTGGCGTCGTGGGCGCGCTCGGAGAGCAGCGCCTCGCTGGCGTTCTCCACCTCGCGCATGCCCTGGTCGGTCATCTCGAACATGCCCAGCTCGTTGACGGAGCCGAAGCGGTTCTTCACCGCCCGCAGCAGCCGGTACTGGTGCTGCCGGTCGCCCTCGAAGTACAGCACCGCGTCCACCATGTGTTCCAGTATCCGGGGCCCGGCGATGGCCCCCTCCTTGGTGACGTGCCCCACCAGGAACACGCTGCAGCCGCTCTGCTTGGCAAGGCGCATCAGAAGCGACGCGCAGTCGCGCACCTGCGACACGCTGCCCGGCGCGCTGGAGAGCTCCGGCAGGTACATCGTCTGTATGGAATCGACCACCGTCACCTGGGGCGACAGCTCCTCCATGCGCCGCTCCACCGTGTTCATGTCGTTCTCCGAGAGCACGTAGAATCCCGCCGAGGACGCGCCCAGGCGGCGCGCCCGCAGTTTGATCTGCCGGGTGGATTCCTCGCCGGACACGTACAGCACCCGCGCGCCGTCGCCGGCCATGTTGGCGCACAGCTGGGTCAGCAGCGTGGATTTTCCGATGCCCGGATCGCCGCCCACCAGGATCAGCGACCCGTCCACCACCCCGCCGCCGAGCACCCGGTCCAACTCCCGAATGCCGCTGCTCCTGCGCTCCATGCGCTCATCGGGGATCTCGTCCACGCGCACCGCCTGAGCGCCGCTGCCCGGCGCGCGCTTCAGCTTCTTCTCCTCCGGCTTGAGGGCGGGCGCGCTCTGGCGCTCCTCAAACGTGTTCCAGCTTCCGCAGTCCGGGCAGCGGCCCAGCCACTTCGGCGTCTCGTAGCCGCATTCGAGACAGACATACACCGTCTTCGCCTTCGCCAAGCTCATAACCTCCACAGACATCGCGGACCGCGATCCGCGACGCCCCGTCATCATGGCTATTATACCACATTCCGCGGCCCCTGTGTGAACAGGCGGCTTTTGTTTACCTGTTCTTATAATAATTCCCGAATATCGTGCCTTGCCAGAACGCGAAAGAAAAACTATAATAGAATCAGGTCAACCATAGGGAGTTCGCAATGCCTGAAGCTGAGAACAAAAAAACCGGAAAGCACGGCATACGCATACCGAAGCCAAATCCAGCGGCTTCGGCCGACGCGCTGCGCGATGAATCCACCCAATACGGCGACGAGGTCGAGGCGCCGATACGGCTGAGAAAGCGCACGGACGCGCGGGTGCCGATCATGCGCAACCGGCAGGCCGCGCCCGGCGATGAAAAGCAGACCGCCGCGGCGCCGGAGCTGCCCAAGGTGGCCCCCAAGCGCAAGAAGAAGCCGCGCAAGAAGCGCAGGACCTACCGGTCGTTCTACGACATGATGAACGCCACCGGCAGCGACGGCCTGTTCCGGCCCATCCACGTGTTCGGCAGGGAGATCCGTTTCTGGCCCCTGATCGTGGTGGCCGCCGTCGCGATACTGGCCGTCGGCGTCATGCTCAACAACAGCAATCTGAGCGTCACCGAGGACACCGTCACCGTCGTGGGCCTGCCCCGCGACATGGAGGGCTACCGCATCGTCGTGCTCACCGACATGAACGCCAAGCGCTTCGGCGACAAGCAGAGCCTGCTGCTCAGGACGCTGAACGGCCTGAAGTACGACGCGATATTCTGCCTGGGCGACATGGTCGGCAAGTCCGGCAACGCCCAGCCCTTCTGGGAATTCCTGGAGGGCCTGAAGAGCCCGGAGAAGGTCTACTTCATCTGCGGCGATTCCGACCCGGGTCCCTACGTGAAGACGGCCCGGGCCACGGAGGGCATACTCTCCCAGCTGATCCTCGAGGATTGGATACTCGGCGCGATCGAGCGCGGCGCGAACTACGTGGACGCGCCGGTGCGCATACCGATCAAGGACTCCGTGCTGTGGCTCTCCCCCGCCACGATGCTGAACCTGGAGGCGAGCAGCACACTGGAGAGCTGGCAGGAGCAGACCGAGCAGGAGGAGGATGGCGTCCGCTCCGGCATCAACGAGGACTACGTCAACCTGCCCGTCACGACCTATCGAAAGAAGCTGGCGCAACAGCTGTACGATTCCCAGCGCGCCATGAACGCCTCGGACATCCACATTGCGCTGGCCCACGAGCCGCCCACGGAGGACTTTCTCTACACCTCCCAGGACCACAGCGCCGAGGACGGGCGCTTCCTCGCGTCGCCGGAGCTGCTGCTCGCCGGGCACTACTGCGGCGGCGTATGGCGCATACCGGCGCTCGGCGCGATCTACGTGCCGGACGAGACGCTGCCCCGCGGCGGCTGGTTCCCGGGCGACGATCAGGTGTCCGGCCTGTCCGCCGTCGGCGGCATGCAGGTCTACGTCGCCCGCGGCCTGTCCACGAACGGCGCCGTGCCGCTGATGCCCTTCAGGCTGTTCAACCCGCCGGAGATCTGCGTGCTGACGCTCACGTCCACACTGCCGGAAAACATGCTGGAGGCCGGCTGATTGTTCTTCCCCCGCGCCGCGGATTCCGCCCGGAATCCGCGGCTTTTCGTTTGTCGGCACATGTTTTTCACACGAGCGGCAAAGAATAACCATCACTTTTCCCCGCGAGGTGATTGGATGGACCGGGAAACGGACGCGCTGACGGCCGGCACGCTGTCCACGGCGCTGGATGACAATGTAAAGCGCTTCCGGGCGATACTGCGCGGCGGCGTCAACTCGGACGCGCAGTTTCGGACCCTGAACTGCGCGGGCACGGCGCTGTGCGCGGTGTACCTGGAGGGCATGGCCGACGACATGAAGCTCAGCGACTTTGCGCTGCGCGCCTGCGAGGAGCACGAGGCCCCGCCGAACGTGGCCGTCGACGCGCAATACCTGATCGAAAACGTCGTCGAGATCGCCCAGTGCGAGGCGGAGCAGCGCGTCAAACCGATCGTCGAGGCCGTCGTCTCCGGGCGGACGGCGCTTCTGATCGACGGGTGCGACGAGGCCGTGCTGCTGGAGACCCGCGGCTATCCGGCGCGCCAGGTCAACAGGACCTCCAACGAATCGGTGGTCATCGGCGCGCAGGAGGGCTTCGTCGAGAGCCTGCGCACCAACATGACGCTGCTGCGCCGCTATGTGAGCTCCCACCGCCTGATCACCGAATGCATGACGGTGGGCACCCGCGTGGCCACCCACGTGGCGATCGCCTATCTGGACGGCGTGGCCAGGGCCGATGTCATCAACGCGGTCCGCCAGCGGCTGAAGCGCATCGACGCGCCCTCGGTGCAGGGCCTCGGCGCGATACAGCAGCACATCGAGGACGACCCCTGGGCGCTGCTGCCCCAGATGCTTCAGACCGAGCGGCCCGACCGGGCGGCCTCCTGCCTGCTGGACGGCCAGGTGGTGATCCTGGCGGACAACTCCCCCTGCGCGCTGGTGGCGCCGGTCACGCTGTTTCACCTGCTCCACGCGTCGGACGATTCCTTCGCCCGCTGGCAGTACGGCAGCTTTCTGCGCCTGATCCGCGTGTCCGGCATGCTGATCTCGGTGTTCCTGCCAGGGCTGTACATCGCGCTGACCGACTATCACATGCACCTTTTGCCGATGAGCCTGCTGGGCTCCATCTCCGAGGCCAGGGCCAACGTGCCGTTCCCGATACTGATCGAAATACTGATCATGGAGTTCTCGTTCTACCTGATCAACGAGGCGGGCACGCGCATGCCCCAGCAGATCGGCTCGGCGCTGGGCATCGTCGGCGCGCTGATACTGGGCCAGGCCGCGGTGTCCGCGTCGATCATCAGCCCGATACTGATCATCATCGTGGCCATCACGGGCCTGGGCAACTACGCCATGCCGGATTTTGGATTTGGCATCGGCCTTGTGATCTGCCGCCTGTTCGTCATATTCTGCGGCGCGGCGCTGGGCCTGTACGGCGTGTGCCTGGCCGCGTTCTGCCTGTCGGTCTCGCTGTGCGGCATGCAGTCGCTGGGCTGCCCCTATGTGGCGCCGGTCGCGCCGGGCAGGCCCCACAGCCCGGACCTGCTTCTGCGCCTGCCGGTGTGGCTGCAGCGCCACCCGCTGTTCTTCGCCGTACGGAACAGCTGGATGCGCACGAGGGAGGGCGAGGGCCGTTGAAAATACGCATCTCCCCCTCCGCCGCCCGCGCGGCGGGCTTCGTCGCGGTCGTGGCCAAGGTCTTTCTGGACAACGCCGTCACCGCCCCCTCTACCCACAACGGCGCGTGGCTCTGTCCGCTGATCGCGCTTGCGCCGCTCATACCCTGGGCGCTGTGCGCCGAGGCACTGCGCCGCCGGGGCGGCTGGCGCTGCGGGCCGCTGTACGCGATGCTGATCGCCGTCATACTGCTGGACGGGGCCGAAAACCTGTCCGCCATCGCCCAGTCGGCGGGCTACCTGGCGCTGGATCGGGTCCCGGTCGCCCTCCTGGCGCTGCCGGTGTGCCTGGCCCTTCTCTGGTGCCTCACCCGAAGCGCAAACGCCGTCGGCTATGCCGCGATGCTGTGGACGCGGCTGGCCCCGGTGCTGCTGGTCCTGGTGGCGGCGTTGCAGTTTCATCGTTTCCGTCCGGACTGGCTGACTCCTATACTGGGCTCCGGCTGGCGCGCGATCGCCTCCGGCGGCGTGCGCACGGCGGGCCGCGCGCTTCCGTGCCTGGCGCTGCTCCTGGTGGCCGATGACGCGGAGGAAGGAAAAGGCCCCGGCCTGACGGTCCTGCTGGTGATCGCCGCGGCGCTCGGCGGGCTGCTGCTGCTTTTGCACCTGATGATGACGCCCACGCCGCTGCGCCCGACCCAGTGGATCAACCGGCTGGACGACCTGCTCACCAACGGGCGCGCGCCGCTGTACACGCAGCTGCCGATGATCTCCGCCTGGTACGGAGGGCTTTTGCACCTGCTGCTCTGCGAGGGCTTCGGGGCCGCGGCCCTGCTTCAGCGCCTCTTCCCCAACTTGGGCGGCCGCCTGTGCGCGGCGCTCGCCGTCGCAGGCCTCGGCATCGTCTGCGCGCTGCGCGGCACGGCGGGCGTTGCGGACGCGCTGTCGCCGTGGCTGTACATCGCCGTGGCGCTCGCCACGGCGATGACGGCGCTGGCGTCCCTCTGGAAGGGAGGCCGGAAGCCGTGTGCGTGAAGAAACTGTTCGCGCTGGCGGTCGCGCTCTGCCTGCTGCTTTGCGGCTGCCAGCGCACCGGAGAGCTGGAAAACCAGGCCTATGTGCTGATTTTGGGCCTCGACCGCCTGCCGGACGGCGGCCTTCGCCTCACCGCCCGGGTGCCGAAGATCGGCAACAGCGCGCCGGACGGCGGCCAGGGCGGCAAGGGCGGCCAGGGCGGCAAGGGCGGCCAGGGCGGCAAGTACCTGACCTTCGCCGCGGAGGGGGCCGACTGGGCCGACGCCCGCGAGGCACTGGAGCGCGCCACCCCGAGGCCGCTGAACCTCAGCCACATCGTGCTGCTGGTGATCTCCCGGGCCGCGGCGTCTCAGGCCGGTTGCTTCGAGCTGCTCCGCCAGGTCGCCGAGACGCCACACCTGTACACCACCGCCCGGCTGGTGGTCTGCGACGCAAGCGCCGGGGATTTCATCGGCGGGCTGGACACCGTGATCGGCACGCGGCTGTCTGCGGAGCTGAAGGCCATGCTGAGCCACTATGCCGAGGAGGGCTTCATCCCCAAGAGCAGCCTTGCGGACTATTACTATGCCGCCGGCTCCGTCTATTCGGACCCGGTGGCCGCCTACGCCCGGTTGAGCGCCGATCCGGAAGGGAGCGCCGAATCCTCGCCGATGAAGCAGCGCTACGAGGGGGCGGCGCTGTTCAGGGAAGGCCGCTTCATCGGCGCGCTGGGGCCGGAGGACGCCCGCCTGCTCAGCCTGATCCGCGGTGACACGGGCGCGCTGACCCTCGATCTGAACGGCCGCGCGGTGGAGCTGACCCTGCAGGGAGGCGCAAAGCGGCGCGTGGACATCGGCGAGGGCGGCGCGCGGCTTCGCGTCGACATGGGTTTTTCCACTCTCGAGGCGCTTTCAGAGGACAGACTTCGGTCTGTTACCGACCGAATCCGGTCTTCTGTGACCAACCTGATCGCCCGCTGCCAGGCGCTGGGCTGCGACCCCTTCGGCTTCTCGGAGCGCGCCGCCGCCCGCTATGCCACGCTGAGCGCATGGCTGTCCAGCGGCTGGCGGCGCATGTATGCCGAGGCCGGTGTCGACGTCCGGATACGGCTGCGGGGCCGGGAATAGACATTTTTGACAAAGAATCGCCGTTTGACACTTGCAATTTGCCGATAAAAAACGTATAATAGACGCAGAACAACGCCGGCAGCGACGGTCCACACCCATCCGGCTGCCGCGGGGAAGAGGGAGAGCAAATTGTCTGCGCGCAATTCGGCAAAGGCCATCGTGTTACACGACGGCAAGCTGCTGGTGAATCGCTGTATGTCCAGGTACGGCGAATACTATGCTCTGCCGGGCGGCGGCCAGCACACCGGCGAGATGCTGGGCGAGACCGTGCGCCGGGAGCTATTGGAGGAGACCGGCTATTCGGTGGTGCCGATGCGCCTGTCCGGCATCTATGAGCGCATCAGCGAGGGCCGCCGGGACGGCAACAACCACAAGATCTACTTCATCTTCCTGTGCCGCCTGGAGAGCGAGACGCGCCAGGCGCCCACCGAGACCGACCGCTTCCAGATCGGCTGCGAGTGGATCGACCTGAAGGACGCGCACCGCAAGAACCTGTTCCCCCGCGCCATACGCGACAACCTCTCCGGCCTGATCGGCCACGGGGAGACGATATTCATCGGCTCCGAAAAGGACCGTTGATACTGTGCAAAGCGCAGCGCCATCCGTCGCGGATGGCGCTTTTTCATGTCTTTCCCTCAGCTTTCAACCCAACAGCTTCTTCACGGCGGCGTCCAGTATCGCCTCGGGGCCGCCGCCCTGGGCAAAGTCCGGCCTTCCCCCGCCTTTGCCGCCCAGGGGCCTGGCGACCTCTGTGAGCAGCCGGCCCATCGGCAGGTCCACGTCCTGGGACCGGGCGAACACGAACACGGCGCCCTCCGGCCCCGCCTTCGCGCCCAGCAGCGCCACGCAGCGCTTCCTTCGGATCAGCTGGGACGCCACCTCCTTGATGAGCGCCGCGTCGCCCTCCAGCATCCGCGCGACGACGCGCGTGCCGTCCGGCAGGGCAGGCTCCTCTTCAAACCCGGCGCACAGCGCATTGAGCGCCGCGTCCCGGCGCAGCCGGTTCAGCGACAGCCGGGTTTCGTGAAGCTCCGCCTGCAGCGCCGAAAGCTGGCCCGGCAGGTTCTGCACCGAGGTGGACAGCAGGTTCGAGGCCTGGGTCGACAGGCCGTACTTTTCCCGGTAGTCGTTGTACGCGCGCATGCCCGCCAGGAAGCTGACCCGCAGCTTGCCCCGGGCCGGGGCCACGCCTGTGATCTTCACCAGCCCCAGCTGGCCCGCCGTGGCGGGGTGCGTGCCGCCGCAGGCCACCATCTCGTCCTCGCCGATGGCGACGACGCGCACGTGCTCCGCGACCGTCGGCGGCTTTCTGAGGGGCAGCGCGCGCAATTCGTCCGGGGACGGAAACCAGCAGCGGATGGGCACGTCGCGCTGTATCCGCACGTTCACGTCGTCCTCGATGCGCGCGATGGCTTCCTCCGACAGGTGGGTCGCGCCGCCTGGCATGGCCACGTCGATGGTGGAGACCTCCCGGCTGACGTGCAGGCCGATGGTCACGCCCCCCATATGCCGCCACAAGGCGCTGGCGATCATGTGGTCCCCGGCGTGCTGCTGCATGTGGTCGAAGCGCCGGGGCCAGTCGATGACCCCGTGCACGGCCTCGCCTTCGTTCAGCGGCTGCTTGAGCACGTGCCACACGTCCCCGTCCTCGCCCACGTACACGTCTATCACCGCCGCGCCGTTCAGCGTGCCGGTGTCGTAGGGCTGGCCGCCGGAGGTGGGATAGAAGGCGCTGCGGTCAAGGCGCGCGTGATACGCGCCGTCCCGCGGCACGCAGACCTCCACCCGCGCGTCGAATTCGGTCAGATAAGCGTCGTCATAGTACAGGCGTTCCGTCATGATGATCACACTCCATGACACTATCATAGCTCAGATGCGCACATGTTGCAAGCGGAGACGGTTAAAAACCCGCCTTTTGGGCAAATCGGCCCCCGCGCGCGTTGACAATATCCAAAATGCAATGCTATAATGCAACGGATATACGCTTGTCAACGGGGGCAGAGAAACCATGCAGACGGCCAAACACCAAAGAATTGAATGGATCGACGTCGTCAAGGGCATCGCCATCATGCTGATGATCGTCGGCCATACCGACTGTCCGAAGACCCCAAAGCACATGATCTTTTCGTTCCACATGCCGCTCTTCTTCATACTCTCCGGCCTGACCTTCTCCCCGGCGAAGGACTGGAAATCCCTGCTGCGCAAGACATGGCGCAGCTTCTGCGGGCTGATACTGCCGATCGTCGTCGTCATCGTGCTTCAGACGGGCTACAATCTGATCGTCGACGGCAAGTTCAGCCTGCCCACCTACTGGGCCCATGTGCGGGGGATGTTCCTGAGCGGCCTGTACTGGGCCTCCGGCGTCGCCGCGGACGGTGTGGCTGTGCTCGGCGTGTTCTGGTTCGTCTTTTCGCTGTTCTGGGGCAAGCTGATCGTCAACCTGTTCAGCCTGCTGTTCGGCGAAAAGAGCGCGCTGTACCTCAGCACCGTCACCGCCATGTGGGTCATCTACCTGGGCAAGGGCATCTACATGCCCCAGAACATGGACGTCACGCTGGTCTCCGTGCTGTTCATCTCAGCGGGCATGACGGCGCGCCGCTACATGGACTGGATCCGCCGCTATAAGGTGCCGCTGTTTGTGATCGGCATTGCCCTCTGGGCGATTGGATTTGATCAATCGGCCTATATTCAGATGGCGGCGCGCCACTATCCGAAGGGGATGCTGTGCATACTGACCGCGCTGGCGGGCAGTTTCTCGGTCTGCTGCATCGGCGAGGCGCTGTCCAACAACCTGATCGTGCGAAAAGCGCTGTCCTTCGTGGGCAGGCACACGCTGATCATGCTGATACTGCACCACCTGTTCTGGTCCTACAGCCACTACTGGGCCGCTTCGAGCGTGCCGCTGATGCAGCTGAAGCGGGTCGCGCTGAACATCGCGCTGACCTCCGCCATCGTCCTCCTACTCCACGGCCTGCGCTGGCTAATTCGCAGGCTGCTGCCCCAAAAAGCCCCGGCCCCCGCGCCCGACGCGGGGCATGCCGAATAAATCGCGCGAAACCGGCCGCGCCAACTTTAAGATTCCCGCATCAATATTGATTTTTGCCCCCGCCGGGGCTATAATTGTTGGCAAATGCCATTTGTCGAAGGGAGAGGATCATATGCTGACACAGGCCCCGAAGGGCACCCAGGATCTGCTGCCCCAGGCGTCCCACAGGTGGCAGCGCATCGAAAAGACCATGCGCGACGTCTGCGCCCTGGCCGGCTACCGGGAGATTCGCACCCCTGTCTTCGAACACACCGAGCTGTTCCAGCGCGGCGTGGGCGACACCACCGACGTGGTGCAGAAGGAGATGTACACCTTCAACGACAAGGGCAACCGCTCCATCACGCTGAAGCCGGAGGGCACCGCCGGCGCGGTCCGCGCCTTCATCGAGGCGCACCTGTACGCCGACACGCTGCCCTGCAAGCTGTACTACGTCTCCTGTCCGTGTTTTCGCTACGAAAAACCCCAGTCCGGCCGTCTTCGCCAGTTCCACCAGAACGGCATCGAGGTGTTCGGCGCGAAGGACGCCAGCGTGGACGCGGAGATCATCGCGCTGGCGCTGAAGGTGCTGGCCGAAAACGGCATCGACGGGCTTCGGCTGAACATCAACTCCATCGGCTGTCCCACCTGCCGCAAGGCGTACCTGGAGAAGCTGAGGGCCTACCTCGCGCCGAAGCTGCCTGCGCTGTGCAAGACCTGCCAGGAGCGCTTTGAGCGCAACCCGATGCGCATACTCGACTGCAAGGAGGACGCCGACAAGCTCGCCGACGCGCCGGCCATGCTGGACAACCTGTGCGAGGACTGCGCCGGCCACTTTGAAAAGCTCAGGACCTATCTCGAGGCGCTGGGCATCGAATACGCCGTCGACGCGCGTATCGTCCGCGGGCTGGACTACTACACCAAGACCGTGTTCGAGATCATCACCGACACCCCCGAGGGCGTCCCGCTGACGGTCTGCGGCGGCGGCCGGTACGACGGCCTGGTGGAGGAGCTCGGCGGCCCGGCCACCCCCGGCATCGGCTGGGGCATGGGCATCGAGCGGATGATCATGGTGCAGGACATGCGCGGCATCGCCGAGAACGCGCCCGCGCCGCTGGACGCGCTGGTGGTCACGCTGGGCGACGAGGCCCGCGCCGAGGGCGTGAAGCTGGTCAGCCAGCTGCGCGAGCGGGGCGTTCGGGCCGATCTGGACCACGCCGCCCGCAGCATGAAGGCGCAGTTCAAATACGCCAACAAGCTGGGCGTACAGAAGGTCATTGTCATCGCCGGGGACGAGCTCGAAAAGGGCGTCGTCAAGCTGCGCGACATGGAAAAGAGCAGCGAGACCGAGGTCGCCCGGTCCGAAATCGTCGACATACTTTCCAAGTGAACGGAGGTTTTTGATATGCTTTCCCACAAGAGAGATCACTACTGCGGGCTGCTCACCGAGAAGAACGTGGGCGAAACCGTCCACCTGTCCGGCTGGGTGCAGCGCACCCGCGACCTGGGCGGCGTGGTGTTCGTTTGGCTTCGCGACCGCGAGGGCTTGGTGCAGCTGGTTTTTGACAGCGACGTTTGCGGCGCGGAGAACTTCGAGCTGGGCCGCAGCCTGCGGGGCGAATACGTGCTGACCGTTGTCGGCGAGGTCCGCGCCCGGGACGAGAGCGCCGTCAACCGCGACCTGGCCACCGGCACCATCGAGGTGTTCGTGAAGGAAGCGGCGCTTTTGAACAAATCCGAGACGCCGCCCATCTACATCGACGACAAGGTGGACGAGAACGAGCTGGTGCGCCTGAAGTACCGGTATCTGGACCTGCGCCGCCCGTCGATGCAGGAGAAGCTGCGCCTGCGCAGCAAGGTGGTCAACTGCATCCGCTACGCGCTGGACGAGAGCGGCTTTACCGAGGTGGAGACGCCGATACTGTCCAAGTCCACCCCCGAGGGCGCGCGGGACTTCCTGGTGCCCAGCCGCCTGCATCCCGGCACGTTCTACGCGCTGCCCCAGAGCCCGCAGATCTACAAGCAGCTGTTGATGCTGGCCGGGTTTGACAAGTACTATCAGATCGCCCGGTGCTTCCGCGACGAGGACAACCGCGCGGACCGCCAGCCGGAGTTCACCCAGTGCGACATCGAGATGTCCTTCATCGACGAAGAGGACATCTACGCCGTCGTGGAAAAGGTGTTCGCCCGCATCTTTAAAGAAATCAAGGGCGTGGACCTGACCCTTCCCCTGCCCCGCATGCCCTGGATCGAGGCCATGGAGCGCTTCGGCAGCGACAAGCCGGACACGCGCTTCGGCATGGAGCTGGTGGACCTGACCGGGGTGCTGGGCGGCGACACCGGCTTTGTGGTGTTCGACGGCGCGATCGAGGCCGGCGGGCGCGTGGAGGCCATCAACGCCAAGGGCCTGGCCGGCATGACCCGCAAGGAGATCGACAGCTGCGCCGAGTTCGTGAAGACCTACCGCGCCAAGGGCCTGCCCTACATGACCTTCACCGCCGACGGCAACGTCAAGAGCAGCTTCAACAAGTTCCTGACGCCTGAACTGATCGAAAAGGTGCGCTCCGCCATGCGGGCCGAGCCTGGCGACATCGTGTTCTTCGGCGCGGACAGGAAGGCCGTGGTCTGGCAGGCGCTGGGCGCGCTGCGCTGCGAGCTGGCCCGCCGCCACGACCTGATCGACCACAGCCTGTACAACCTGTTCTGGGTGACCGAGTTCCCGCTGTTTGAGTACAGCGAGGAGGAGGGGCGCTGGGTGGCCGCGCATCATCCGTTCACCAGCTGGTACGCCGAGGACAACGTGTACCTGGACACCGACAAGGAGAAGGTCCGCTCCCGCGCCTACGACCTGGTCATGAACGGCATCGAGCTGGCCAGCGGCTCCATCCGCATCCACCGCGCCGACATGCAGGCCCAGATGTTCGACATGATCGGCCTGTCCCACGAGGAGGCTCATCACCGCTTCGGCTTCCTGCTGGACGCCTTCAAGTACGGCGCGCCGCCCCACGGCGGCCTGGCGTTTGGCATCGACCGGCTGGTCATGCTGCTGACCGACAGCGACAGCCTGCGCGACGTCATCGCCTTCCCGAAGGCCAACAGCGCCAACTGTCTGATGATGGAGACCCCCGCCGACGTGCGGCCCGACCAGCTGGAGACGCTGAAGATCAAGCTGGACCTTCCCGAGGAGGAAAACGCATGAAGCAGATGATGATCTACAACACGCTGTCGCGGAAGAAGGAACCGTTCGTGCCCGTTCACGAGGGCAAGTGCGGCATCTACGCCTGCGGCCCCACCGTGTACAACTACTTTCACATCGGCAACGCGCGCCCGTTCATCATATTCGACACGCTGCGCCGGTTCATGGAGCACCTGGGCTACGACGTGACCTTCGTGCAGAACTTCACCGACATCGACGACAAGATGATCAAGCGAGCCAACGAGGAGGGCACCACCGTCGAGGCCATCGCCGAGAAGTACATTGCGGAGTACTTCAAGGACGCCGAGGCCATCGGCGTGCGCAAAGCCGACGTGCACCCCCGGGCCACGAAGCACATCGGCGAGATCATCGGCCTGATCAAAAAGCTGGAGGCCAAGGGCCTGGCCTATCGCGCCGAGAACGGCGACGTGTACTTCGACACCCAGGCCTGGCGCAGCAACTACGGCAGGCTCATCGGCCAGGACCTGGACGACCTGGAATCCGGCGCCAGGGTCGATGTGGGCGACGTGAAGCAGCACCCGATGGACTTTGCGCTGTGGAAGGCCAAGAAGCCCGGCGAGCCCTTCTGGAAGAGCCCCTGGGGCGAGGGCCGGCCCGGCTGGCACATCGAGTGCAGCGCCATGAGCATGAAGTACCTGGGCGAGACCTTCGACATCCACTGCGGCGGCGTGGACCTGATCTTCCCCCACCACGAGAACGAGATCGCCCAGTCCGAGGGCGCCACCGGCAAGCCCTTCGCCCATTACTGGATGCACAACGGCCACATCAACGTGGACAACAAGAAGATGTCCAAGTCCGCTGGCAACTTCTTCACCGTGCGCGACATCAGCCGGGAATTTGACCCCGAGGTCGTGCGCATGTTCATGCTGTCGGCCCACTACAGGAGCCCCATCAACTTCTCCCGCGACCTGATGGAGCAGGCCCAGGCCGCGCTGGAGCGGCTGTACACGGCCCGAAACAACGCGCTGTTCGCGCTGGATCACGCGCCGGAGCGGGCCTTGAGCGACGCCGAGGCGGCCTTCGCGGCGCGCGCCAAGGGCTTTATGGACCAGTTCGACGACGCCATGTGCGACGATCTGAACACCAGCGAGGCCATGGGCGTGCTGTTCGAGTACGTGCGCGACATGAACACCGCCCTTTCAAACGCCAACGCCCCGTCCAGGGCCGCCATCGAGGCGGGCCTTGCCGCCCTCAATACGATGGCCCACGACATACTGGGCCTTCTGATGAAGGAAGCGGACACCGTGCCCGACGAGATCAAGGCGCTGGTGCAGGCCCGTACCGACGCCAAGAAGGCCAAGGACTTCGCCGAAGCCGACCGCATCCGCGCCGAGGTGCTGGAAAAGGGCTATATCATCGAGGACACCCCGAAGGGGCCGAAGGTGAAGAAGGCATAACCCGTGCGGACGCAAAAAACAGACCGAGACTTCGGTCTGTTTTTTGCTCATTACGGAAGCTTTCGGGATTGTATATCCCCCTCTCCGCCCTTCGGGGACCTCTTCCGGGGGCCTACCGGCCCGGCCTCGCTGAAAACGCTCCACTGGAGCGTTTTCCGGGCGCTGCGGCCCCCCTCACGGGGGCGAGGCAAGGGGGATTGTGCAGTGTTCAAGGTTAGCGCACCGCGCGGCAACCTTGGCTCGCCCCGGTGACGGGGAGAGCTGGCGCGCAGCGCCGGAGAGGGGGCTTCTCTGGCTTGTCGTGCGCGGCAGGCGGGG
>JAFYBB010000208.1 GCA_017540445.1 Clostridia bacterium
CGGGCCCGTTCTCGCTGAGGACCTCTTCCGGCGCTTCGCGCCACCTTCCCCAAAGGGGAAGGCAAGTCCACCGGACTGTTCTCCGGGCGCTCGAACCCACTGCGGTGGGGAGGCTTAATTAGCTTCCCCACCGCAGTGGGGAAGTACCCGCGAAGCGGGGGATAGGGCACCTCAACCGCTTAACTTAAAGCGGCGTCTGGCATGGACGTAAAGGGATAACGACGGGGCTGTTGCACGCAACGCAACAGCCCCGTTTTGTAGAAAGCTCAGTGCAGCCTTTCCGGATAGTACTTCACCTGCGCGGCCTCCAGCAGGGCCTGGCGCTGCTGGTCGTAGTAGGCGGCCTGCTTTTCCTTCAGCGCGTCGGCGGCGACGGCGTCGCGGATGGCGTCGAGGGGCACCGGGCCGGGGGCGACGTCGGCGATGTACTCCGTCAGGTGCACGCCGAACACGCTGCGCAGCGGCGGGGAGACCTGGCCGGGCTGCTCCAGCATCATGCTGCCCTCCACATACTCCACGGAGTTGACGTAGCTGTGGTCGGAGATGTAGTAGCCTTCGGAGCGCAGCGGTTCCTCCTTCAGCGCGGCGTCGCAGCCGTACTCGTCCATCAGGTCAGTAAATGCCGCGCCGTCGGCCAGCTTCTGCTGGGCCTTTTTCGCCTTTTCCTCCAGCGGGGCGTACAGCTTGTCCAGCTGCTCGCGCACGGCGGGGTCGGCCTCGCCCAGCTCCAGCTGCTCGGTGAGGCTGGAGGCGGTCCCGGCGTCCTCGCCCTCAAAGGCGATCAGTATGTCCCGCACGGCGCGGTAGCCGTCGGGGTGGAACGCGATCAGCGCGCCGGTCTGGTGGTCGTACTCAAACTCCTCCGGATAGGCGGCGAAGGTCTCCTTCTGCCGGGCCACCAGCGCGTCGTAGTGGGCCTGGACCTCGTCGTCCGTGACGGTGACGTCCTTCACGAGGTGGTCGTAGAACTTCTGGTTCCACAGGTTTTGCTTCATGGCCTCGGCGACGGATTCCGGCGTGACGCCGCTCTCCTTCGCCAGCCCCTGCGCGGCCTCCTCGCGGGACTGGCCCTCGCCGACCAGGGCGATGTAGTCGGCCAGCTGGGCCTCGTAGCTCTCGGAGGCCTCCCGGTCGATGCGCTCGAGCTCCTCCTGCGTCAGCTCCGTCAGCCCCAGCTCCGCCGCCCGCGCGGCGATGATCTTGTCGCCCGCCAGGTTCTCCAGCACGCGCTTCAGCGTGGCCTCGGCCACCTCGTTGGCGTCGTGGCCGGCGAAGATCAGCGTGGTCAGCTGGTCGTTGTACTCGGGGATGACCTCGCTGCTGAGCAGCTGGCCGCCCGCCCACTCGGCCACGACCACCGGCTCGGCGTCCTCGGGCAGCGTGGCGCTGAGCAGCGAATCGTCGCTCCACAGATCGTCTTCGCCCTCGTCCCAGCCCGCGTCGGTCAGGTCCGCCAGCGCGCTGTTGTTGGCGGTGTTGTCGTACAGCCATTGCTGCGGGTCCACGTCGTCGCCCAGGGGGTAGCCGATCAGCGTCAGCGTGTTCTCCAGCTCTGTGACCCGGTCGTTGGCCGCCTGCAGCGCGTAGACGTGGGTGTCCGTGCGGCGGGCGACCACGAAGCCGGCCAGCCCGCCCATCAGCAGCGCGATGATGATCAGAACGATCGTCAGCATCACCGGAACGCCGCGCCTGCGCCGCCTGCGGCGCGTATCGCCTTTATGTTCGGTCATGGGGTTGTCCTCCATATTGCACAGATTTGCATGTTATAGTATACCATGTGTGACACGCAATTTCCCGATGTCCAAGGTTTTCTCATAAAAAAAGCGAACGGGCGTCACAGTTCAGGCTTAACGCGGGCGTGATAGAATGGATTCGGACCGAACGAAACGGGGTGAGCGCGATGATCATCGAGGGCATCGTGGAGCAGGGCAAGCACCTGGGCCGCAGGCTGGGCTTTCCCACGGCGAACCTTTCGCCGCGGCGCACGGAGGGCGCGTGGCCCCCGAACGGCGTGTACGCCTGCGCCGCGTGGATCGACGGCGAGCGCGGCGCGCGGCCCTGCATGCTGAACCAGGGCGTGCATCCCACCGCGCCGGAGGGCAAGCCCACCATCGAGGCCCACATCGTGGGCTACGACGGCGACCTCTACGGCAGGGCCGTGCGGGTGGAGTACCTGCGCTTTTTGAGAGCCGAGCGGCGCTTTACAAGCCTGGACGCGCTGACGGAGCAGCTGGCGCGCGACAGGCAGTCGGTGCTGGAATGGATCGACGCCTGCCGCGTGGGCGCGGGGGAGGACGCGGCGTCGCGCCGGGCGCGGGAGATCGACTGGCGCTGATTAAATTTTTGTAGACAAGCACAATGCCCTTGTGTTATACTTTGATTACGGAAAACCATCCGATGCGCGCGGGCGCAGTCCTAACATTCAGGAGGGGAAGTCCATGAAGAAGATTCTATCCTTTGTGCTCGTCATTGCCATGCTGATGCTCGGCGCGGCCCTTGCCGAGGACGGCAAGGTGACCGCCACCGGCGTCGGCCAGGGCATCGAGGGCGACGTGGTGGTGGAGGTGACCGCCGACGCGACCACGATCTACGACGTGCAGGTGGTGGAGCAGAACGAGACCGTCGGCATCGGCTCCATCGCGGTGGAGCAGCTGCCCGGCGCGATCGTGGCGGCCAACAGCATCGCCGTGGACGGCATCACCAGCGCCACGGTGACCAGCGACGCCATCAAGACCGCCGTCGAGCAGGCGCTGGTCAGCGCCGGCATCGACCCGGAGCCCTTCAAGGTGAAGCCCGAGGCGGTCGCCGTGGAGCGGACCCCCGAGACGCTGACGTGCGACGTGCTGGTGGTCGGCGCGGGCGGCGCGGGCCTGACCGCGGCCGTGCGGGCCAAGCAGGAGGGCGCGACGGTGCTGGTGCTGGAGAAGATGCCCATGGTGGGCGGCAACAGCGTGAAGGCCTCCGGCGGCATGAACTGCGCGGGCACCAAGTTCCAGGAGGCCGCGGGCATCACCGACAGCGGCGTCAGGGAGTTCGTCGAGGACACCATGAACGGCGGCCACTACCTGAACGACCTGGGCCTGGTGGCCACGATGGCGATGAACAGCTCTGACGCGGTGGACTGGCTGGATTCCATCGGCGCGCCGCTGCCCAAGGTGGCGGCTACCGGCGGCACCGTGCACAAGTACCTGCACTCCCCCGAGGACGGCAGCCCGGTGGGCAGGTACCTGGTGGAGAAGCTCAGCCAGGAGGCCGAGCGGCAGGGCATCGAAATTCTGCTGAACACCAAGGCCACCGAGATTCTGACCGCGGACGGCGCGGCGGTGGGCGTGAAGGCCGAGAGCCCCGAGCACGACTACACCATCAACGCGAAGGCCGTGATCCTGGCCACCGGCGGCTTCGGCGCGAACTTTGACCTGATGTGCTCGTTCAATCCCAGCCTCAAGAACGCGGTGACCACCAACACCCCCGCCGCCACCGGCGACGGCATACTGATGGCCGAGGCCATCGGCGCGGCCACCGTGGACATGGATCAGATCCAGCTGCATCCCACCGTGTACCAGGAGACCAGCATGCTGGTTTCCGAGAAGATGCGCTCGCTGGGCTCGATCCTGGTGAACCAGGAGGGCAAGCGCTTCTGCAACGACCTGTCCACCCGCGACGCGGTGTCCGCGGCGGAGCTGCAGCAGACCGGCGGCTACGCCTACATCGTGTTCGACCAGAACTTAGTGGACAACAACAAGTCCGCCAAGGAGTACATCGCCCAGGGCATGGCGGCCCAGGCCGACACCTATGAGGATCTGGCCAAGGCCATCGGCGTGGACGAGGCGACCTTCGCCGAGACCATGGCCACCTGGAACGCGGCCGTGGCCGCGGGCGAGGACGCGGAGTTCGGCCGCAACAACGGCATGGACGCCGACCTGTCCGTCGCGCCGTTCTACGCCATCAAGATCGCTCCCGGCATCCATCACACGATGGGCGGCATCAAGATCGACACCGACACCGAGGTGCTGAGCACCGAGGGCGGCGTGATCCCCGGCCTGTTCGCCGCGGGCGAGACCACCGGCGGCGTGCACGGCGGCAACCGCATCGGCGGCAACGCCGTGTGCGACTTCGTGGTGTTCGGCCGCATCGCCGGCGCGAACGCCGCCGCCTACGCGCTGGCACAGGACGTGGCGCCGGCCGCGTAATCAGCAGCGATAGACAGAAAGGCAGCCGCCCGGAGGAAATCCGGGCGGCTGCGGTGTTTTGGAGGCGCTCAGCCGATCGCGATGTTGAAGCCGATCTCCACGCGGCGGGAGGCGGCCTTGTTCTCGGTGCCATCGCTGTTGTAGATCAGTTCGTCGTAGGAGTGCCCCTCGGCGATCAGGCGGGAGGACAGCCAGTCCGGGTCCCCGACGCCGCACTCGGGGGAGAGGCAGAAGGCCTTCACGGCCTCGGCGCGCTTTTGGGAGAGGGTCACGTTGTAGTCGTAGCTGCCGTCGGTGTCGGTGTGGCCGACGATCACAACATTGGAGATGAAGTCGCGGTAGGCCTCCCGGGACAGCACGTCGCAGTAGACCCGGAACACGCTGGCCAGCACCTGCTTGCCGGCGTCGGTGACCTCGTAGGCGTCGGTGGCGTAGAGCAGCGTGGCGTTGATCGGCACGGAGCCGCTGATCGGGTCGACGCTGGCCGTGATGCCCGCGTCGAGGAAGGCGGCGTTGATGTCGTCGATCAGGTCGTGCTGCCGCTGGACCAGGTTCGCCACCTCGATCTCCGACAGCCCGGACAGCGCCTGGCGCTGCGCGTCGCCGAGATAGCCGACCAGCCCCAGGTAGAAGGGCTGGAGCTCGACGGGCGCGATGCCGCTGATGTCCGGCACGTCGTATTCGGCCAGCTCCACCTGGATCTCCTCGAGGGGCTTGACCTCGAGGGCCTCGATCTCCCGGGTCGGGTATTCGCCCAGATCGACGCGGATGGGCTCCAGGGGCGCGACGTCCACGTCCTCGATCTCGTGGGTCTCGTACTCGCCGAGGTTCACGCCGATGTCGTCGACGGGCGCGACGTCCACGTCCTCGATCTCGTGGGTCTCGTACCCGCCGAGGTTCACGCTGATGTCGCCGACGGGCGCGACGTCCACATCCTCGATCTCGTGGGTCTCATACCCGCCGAG
>JAFYBB010000209.1 GCA_017540445.1 Clostridia bacterium
GCGAGATCGAGGAGATGAGCCAGGGCCGCCAGCGGATCGTGGTCACCGAGATCCCCTACATGGTCAACAAGGCCAAGCTGATCGAGAAGATCGCCGAGATGGTCCACGAAAAGACCGTGGAGGGCATCAGCGACATCCGCGACGAGTCCGACCGCGAGGGCATGCGCATCGTCATCGAGCTGAAGCGGGACGTGAACGCCAACGTGGTGCTGAACACGCTGTACAAGCACACCCAGCTGCAGGACACCTTCGGGGCCATCATGCTGGCGCTGGTGGACGGCACGCCGCGCATACTGTCGTTGCGGCAGATGATCCACCACTACCTGGAGCACCAGGAGGACGTGATCCGCCGTCGCACCCAGTACGACCTGAACAAGGCCGAGGCCCGCAGCCACATACTGGAGGGCCTGATCATCGCGCTGGACAACATCGACGAGGTCATCGCGCTGATCCGCGGCAGCCGCACCGCCCAGGAGGCCAAGGAGGGCCTGATGAGCCGCTTCGGCCTGACCGAGCGCCAGGCCCAGGCGATACTGGACATGCGCCTGCAGCGCCTGACCGGCCTGGAGCGGGACAAGATCGAGGCCGAGTACGCGGAGCTTCAGAAGCTGATCGCCTACTACCGGGCCGTGCTGGCCGACGAGAGCATGGTGCTGGGCATCATCAAGGACGAGATCCTCGAGATCAAGCGCAAGTACGCCGACGAGCGCCGCACCGAGATCTCCGCGCTGGACGGCGAGATCGACATGCTCGATCTGATCCAGGAGGAGGACATGGTCGTGACGCTTACCCACTACGGCTATGTGAAGCGCCTGCCCAAGGCCACCTACCGCGCCCAGAAGCGCGGCGGCAAGGGCGTGGTGGGGGCCACCACCCGTGAGGAGGACTTCGTGGAGCAGATGTACGTGGTCAGCACCCACGACACGCTGATGTTCTTCACCAACCGCGGCCGGGTGTACCAGCTGAACTGCTACCAGATCCCGGAGGCCGGGCGCACCGCCAGGGGCACCGCCATCGTGAACCTGCTGCAGCTGGACGCCGGCGAGAAGGTGAAGGCGCTGCTGCCGGTGCCCGCCGAGAAGGTGGCGGGGCACTACCTGATCATGGCCACGAAGAACGGCGTGATCAAGCGCACCGAGCTCAGTGAGTTCACGAACCTGCGCAAGGCCGGCCTGATCGCGCTGGTGCTGCGCGAGGACGACGAGCTGATCGGCGTGGCGCTGACCGACGGCAGCTACGAGCTGCTGCTGGGCACCCGCGACGGCATGGCCATACGCTTCCCCGAGACGGACATGCGCCCCATCGGCCGGGCGGCCATGGGCGTGAAGTCCATCGAGCTGAACCGGGGCGACGAGGTCGTGGACATGTGCCCGGTCTTTGAGGGCATGAAGGTGCTGTCCATCACCGAGAACGGCTACGGCAAGCTCACCGAGATCGACGAGTACCGCGTGCAGAGCCGCGGCGGCAAGGGCATCAAGGCCATGAACCTGACGCCCAAGACCGGCCGTCTGACCTGCCAGCTGCTGGCCGACGAGGCCGAGGACATACTGCTGATCACCGACGACGGCACGATCATCCGCACGCCGGTCAGCTCCATCTCCACGCTGGGCCGCAACACCCAGGGCGTGCGCCTGATGCGCGTGGCGGAGGAGAGCAAGGTGGTCTGCGTGGCGCGGGCCGAGGCCGAGGAGGAGGACGAGCCCGACGATACTTCGCCGGAGGATGAGATCTGATCTATAATTCGGGCCGGTATAGCAAAAGCTATACCGGCTCGGATTATCCACAGGAGGTGCAAATTATCCCCATGATCGAAGTTGCTTTTTACGACGCCAAGGCCTACGACAGGCCGTCGTTTGAGCGCTATGGCGGGCAGCGCGATGTGCGCTTCCGCTTTTTGGAGACCAAGCTGAACGAGGACACGGTGGCGCTGGCCCAGGGCTGCGACGCGGTGTGCGTGTTCGTGAACGACGCCGTGAACGCCACGGTGATCGATCGGCTGTACGCCTACGGGGTCCGGCTGATCGCGCTGCGCTCGGCGGGCTACAACAACGTGGACGTGAAGCACGCCTACGGCAAGGTCCACGTGGTGCACGTGCCGGCCTATTCGCCCTACGCGGTGGCCGAGCACGCCATGGCGCTGCTGCTCACGTCGGTGCGGCGCATCCACAAGGCCTACAACCGCACCCGGGAGTTCAACTTCTCGCTGAGCGGGCTGACGGGCTTCGACCTGCACGGCAAGACCGTGGGCGTGGTGGGCACCGGCAAGATCGGGCGCATCTTCGCGGACATCTGTGCGGGCTTTGGCATGCAGGTGATCGCCTACGACCTGTTTCCGGCCAGGGACAGCGGCATCGAATACGTGCAACTGGACGACCTGCTGGCGCGCAGCGACATCATATCGCTGCACTGCCCGCTGACCGACGGCACCCGCCACATGATCAACGCCTCCGCCATCGAACGGATGAAGAAGGGCGTGGTGATCGTGAACACCTCCCGCGGCGCGCTGATCGACGCGGAGGCGCTGCTCGCGGGCATCAAGGCCCGCAAAATCGGCGCGGCCTGCCTGGACGTGTACGAGGAGGAGGCCGACGTGTTCTTCGAGGACCGCTCCGGCCACATCATGGACGACGAGCTGCTCTCCCGGCTCATCTCGATGCCCAACGTGATCGTCACGTCCCACCAGGCCTTCCTGACCGAGGAGGCCCTCAACAACATCGCCGAGACCACCGTAAACAACATCCGCTCCTGCTTCGACAACGACGGCGTGTGCGACAACGAGCTGTGCTACCGGTGCGGAAATATCGAGAGGTGCCGGAAAGAGCGGCGGGAGAGGTGCTTTTAAGCCGCCAAAATCGCGGCAGTGAGAAGTGAGGAGTTAGGAGTGAGGAGCAATAGAATGCCCGGGAACCACCGTATGAGTCTGAGTCGCGGGGACAGGTTCCGTGACTCATTCTGAGCATCGAATACAGGGGACCGGATTGCCACGTCGGTCCCTCCTGCGTCAGGCCCTCCTCGCAATGATATCGTTTGAGGTAGAGGGCCGTGCTTCGATCGTTGTCATTGCGAGGAGGCCGAACAGAGTGCGTCTGACGTGGCAATCCGGTCCCCGCCGCGCATCATTGAGTCAGTCGGGGACAGGTTCCTGTTGACTCAATAATGCAACTAATAGTAAGTATATATAAACTGAAAGTAGTAATTTTGAGTCAGTTGGAACCTGTCCCCAAGTGACTCATCCCCGCGCCAGCGGGGACGACGTGGCAATCCGGTCTCAGACGATCTTGTGCTCCTCACTCCTCACTCCTAAATCCTCCCTAAACCAAACGACCCGGCGGAGTTTTCTCCGCCGGGTCGTTTGGTTGCGTCCTATCCCCAGTACACCGACAGCGCCGGTATGACCTGCTTTTTGCGGCTGAGTATGCCGGGGAGGAAGGCGTGGCTGCCCTCGGGGCGGACGTTGAACGCCTGGGCGATCACGTCGGCGTTGCCGAGGAACAGCACGTGGGAGCCCTCCTTCAGCATGTCGGTGATGATGAACAGCATCATGTCGTACTTGCGCTCGTCCTTGCGCTTTTGCATGGCGGCGAGGAACTCGTCCGCGCGCTTCAATACGCGCTCGGAGTCCAGCGTCACCACCTGGCCCACGCCCAGCGTGTGGCCGGAGAGCATGAACTCCTTGTAGTCCTGGAACAGTATGTCGCCCGCGGACTTGTCGTCGCTGGTGGAGGCGGAGAAGATCATCCGCCCCAGCTCCTCGATGGATTCGTGGGCGATACTGGCCATGCGCTCGGCCATCTGCCGGTCCCGGGGGGTGCAGGTGGGGGACTTGAACATCAGCGTGTCGGAGATGATCGCGCAGGTGATCAGGCCCGCCATCCGCGTGGTGGGCATCAGGCCGCGCTCCATGAACATGCCGGCCACGATGGTGGCGGTGCTGCCCACGGGCTCGTTGCGCATGTAGATCGGGTTGCCCGTCTGCACGTCGGCCAGGCGGTGGTGGTCGATGATCTCCAATATCTCGGCCTGCTCCAGCCCGGGCACGGACTGGGCCACCTCGTTGTGGTCCACCAGCACCACCCGCTTGCGCCGGGGCTTGAGCAGGTGGACGCGGCTGAGCATGCCCATCACGCGGTTGTCGTCGTCCACCACGGGGAAGGCCCGGTGCCGGTTGTCCTGGGCCATCTGGCGCACGTCGTCCAGGTAGTCGGAAAGCCGCGCCGGGCACAGGTCCGTGGTGCGGCACACCCGGCTCACCGGCACCGACTGGAAGATCATCCGCGCGGCGCGGTAGGGCTCCAGCGGCGTTGAGATCACCAGGCTGGAGGCGTTCAGCTCCCGGGCCTCGTCGGGCACGGAGGCCTGGCACACCACCACGCAGGCCACCCCGGCCTTGATCGCGGCGAGGATCACGTCCTTCTGCTGGCCGCAGATCAATACGGTGCTCTTATTGAGGGGGATGGCCTCCTCGCCCGCCGAGGGCAGCGCCACGGTCACCCGGCCGGTTACGCGGTTGGTGGGCGTCTCGCTGTCCAGCACGATGCTGCCCTCCAGCGCCGAGACCAGGTTGAACACGGGGATGTCCTCGATCTCGGGGTCCACCAGCGATTTCATGTCCTCGGCGGCGATGATGTTCATCGTCAAAAGGCCGTACAGCGTGCCGTCCTCCTCCACCACGGGCAGGGCCACGGTGTTCTCGTCCTGGTGCAGTATCTGCCAGGCCCGGTTGACCGTCACGGCCTTGTCCAGCGCCGGGGGCGTGTCGAAGTTCAGGTCGCTCACCTGCGTGCGCAGGTTGTGGATCAGCACCGGCGGCTCAAAGCCGAAGCGGTCCAGCACCAGCTGGGTCTCGTCGCTGATGCGCCCCAGCCGCGCCGCCACGTATTCCCGCTCGCCCAGCGCGCTGCGCAGCTGGGCATAGGCCATGGCCGACACGATGGAATCGGTGTCGGGGTTTCGGTGTCCGGTGACGTAGATCGGTTCCATGGGTCACCTCCGTGAAGGAATTTGTAGGAGAGTGGAGAGTGGAGAGTGGAGTGTTGAGTTTCGGGACAAATCCCGCAGGGATTTGAACATCAACTCCTCACTCCTCACTCCTAACTCCTCACTCAATATAGAAGGCTTTCCTCGCTCTTCGGGTCGAACAGCTGGGTCACCTTTTCGGGGAAGGTGAAGCGCAGGGTGCTGCCGTAGGTGAGGCTTCTGCGCTGCTCCTCCGTCAGCTCCAGCGTGGGGATGCGCAGGATCACCGACGTGCCGTCCTTCAGGTCCACGTGCAGGTGCAGCTCGCTGCCCATCATCTCGTTGACGCGCAGCACGCCCTCGATGGTGTTGTCGGTGCGGTCGAACACCAGCTGTGTGTGCTCGGGGCGCACGCCCAGTATCACGTCCTGGCTGCCGGCGCCGTGCTTGGCCAGCAGCGCGCACTTCTCCTGACTCAGCGGCACCTTCACGCCGTACAGCTCCGCCTGGTAGCCGCCCGCGGCCTTGACCAGCTTCGCCTTCAGGAAGTTCATCTGCGGGGAGCCGATGAAGCCCGCCACGAACAGGTTGCGCGGGGTCTCGAACACCTCCTGGGGCGTGCCGACCTGCTGGATGTAGCCGTCCTTCATGATGACGATGCGGTCGCCCAGCGTCATGGCCTCGGTCTGGTCGTGGGTCACGTAGATGAAGGTGGTGTCGATGCGCTTGCGCAGCAGTATGATCTCCGCGCGCATCTGGTTTCTGAGCTTGGCGTCCAGGTTGGACAGCGGCTCGTCCATCAGGAACACCTGGGGCTCGCGCACGATGGCGCGGCCGATGGCCACGCGCTGGCGCTGGCCGCCGGACAGGTTCTTGGGCTTGCGGGCCAGGTACTCGGTGATGCCCAAAATCTCCGCCGCCTGGCACACCCGGCGGTGGACCTCCTCGTTGTCCATCTTCCGCAGGCGCAGGCTGAAGGCCAGGTTCTCGTACACGGTGATGTGCGGGTACAGGGCGTAGTTCTGGAACACCATGGCGATGTCGCGGTCCTTGGGCTCCACGTCGTTGACCACGCGGTCGCCGATGGTCAGCGTGCCGTCGGAGATGTCTTCGAGGCCCGCGATCATGCGCAGCGTGGTGGACTTGCCGCAGCCGGACGGGCCGACGAACACGATGAATTCCTTGTCCTTGATCTCCAAATTGAAGTCGTGCACCGCCACGACGTTCTTGTCATAGACCTTCTTGACATGTTCAAGTTTCAGGCTTGCCATATTGCATATCCTCCCTTATCCTTTCACCGCGCCGCCGGTGACGCCCTCGACATAGTACTTTTGCAGCGCCAGGAACAGCGCCGTGATCGGCACGGCCACCAGCACGCCGCCCGCGCAGAAGCGGGTGAAGTAGTTCTGGAAGTCGTTGGTGTTGACCCAGTTGTACAGGCCGACGGCCACGTTGTAGCCGTTCTGGTGGCCGAAGGCCACGTAGCTGGCGAACACGTAGTCGCCCCAGGGCGCCATGAAGGCCATCAGTATCGTGTAGATCACGATGGGCTTGGCCAGCGGCATGATGATCTTCAGGAACACCTGGAAGCGGGTGGCGCCGTCGATGCGGGCCGACTCATCCAGCGACTTGGGGATGGTGTCGAAGAAGCCCTTGGAGATGTAGTAGCCCATGCCCGAGGAGGCGCAGTAGATCAGGATCAGGCCCGGCACCGCGCCGGCCTGCGTCAGCCCCAGCTGCTTGAGCAGGAAGTACAGCGTGATCATGGTCAGGAAGCCCGGGAACAGGCCCAGCACCAGCACCGTGTTCATGATCAGCTTGCGGCCCTTGAAGCGCAGCCGCGACAGCGCGTAGCTGACGGACAGCACGATGGCCGTCTGGATCACCGAGGTGAACAGCGCGATGGTCAGCGTGTTGACGTACCAGCGCACGTACTGGCTCATCTCCATGGGCTTGAGCACGTACTGCACCAGCACCGCCAGCACCAGAAATTCCGCCATCATGGCGATCAGCTTCTTCGCGCCCTCGTGCTTGTCCTCCACCACATAGCCGGGGATGGAGCGCAGGAGCTTGCTGTCCTGCTTCAGGTACACGCGGGCGATCAGCCAGCCCAGCAGCAAAAACGCGATCAGCGTGACCAGCGTCCGCGCCAGGTTGCCCGCCGGCGCGAAGCCCTGCAGCGCCGCGGTCAGTATCAGCAGCACCGCATAGCCCGCCGCCAGGCAGCCGCCGATGGCGCCCAGGCGCGCGCCGCGGCCGGCGGCGTCGCGGCCGTCCAGCCACTTGCCCGCCGCGTGGATGAGCAGCGCCGTGACCACGGCGCAGGCCAGGGCGGCCAGCAGCGCCCTGCCGCACCAGCTGAAGAAGTTGCTGCCCTCGAACAGGAAGGCGTAGTTGTCCAGCGAGAAATGCTTGGGCAACAGGTAGTCCACCATGCCGCCCTTCTCCAGCTTGTAGGAGCGGAATGACTGGAGGACCAGGAATACGAAGGGCACCAGCCACACGATGCTCATGACCGTCAGCACGGTGTAGATCGCGCCGTTGGTCCGCCGCTCGTGGCCCTTCTTGCTGCGCAGCTTGACCGGCGCGCCGGAGGCCGCGGATGTATTATTCGTCATCACTGGAAATCCTCCTCATTCTTGACGGACGGTATCAGGTTGTAGACCACCAGGTTGATCACGGCCAGCACCACGAACACCATGATGCCGATGACGGCGGCGATCTTGTAGTTCGTGTCGGACACGGTCATGCGGTACAGCCAGGTGATCAGCAGGTCGGTGTTGCCGGCGTTGCCCGCCAGGCCCATCGGCTTGCCGCCGGACAGCAGGAATATGACGTTGAAGTTGTTGATGTTGCCGGTGAACGAGGTCAGCAGGTACGGCCCGGTGACGAACAGCATGTAGGGCAGCGTGATCTTGCCGTACATCTGCATGGCGTTGGCGCCGTCGATGCGGGCCGACTCGTACAGGTCCGCCGGGATGTTCATCAGTATGCCGGTGGCGATCAGCATCAGGTAGGGGATGCCGATCCAGATGTTGATCAGTATGATCGTGAACTTGGCCCAGCCCGGGTCGGTCCAGAACGGTATCGGCTGGCTGATCCAGTGCCACTTCATCAGATACGTGTTGATCAGGCCGTCGGCGGCGAACATCTTGGACACGTACAGCAGCGACACGAACTGGGGAATGGCGATGGTCATGACCAGTATCGTGCGCCACATCTTCTTGAGCTTGATGCCCTTCTTGTTGATCATGATGGCCACGAACATGCCCAGGAAGTAGTTCAGGAACGTGGCGAAGAAGGCCCACACCAGCGTCCAGAACAGCACCTGGCGGAACGTGTCGCCGTAGCTGGCGGTGCCGGAGGACAGCAGCGTCCTGAAGTTCTCAAAGCCCACCCAGGTGAACAGCTTCGCCGGGGGCTGGTGGTTGTAGTCGAAGTTGGTAAACGCCACCAGTATCATGAAGAAGATCGGCAGTATCGTGAACACGAACACGCCCAGCGTGGGCAGCGCCAGCAGCGTCTTGTGGAACTGGCTGTCCATCAGCGACTGCAGGTCGTCCTTGGCGCTCTTCAGCTTTTTGCCGGAGGCCTCGATCTGCTGGGCGATCTTGTTCTGCCTGATGTTGGCGTACCAGGTGTAGATGAACGCCAGCACGAAGAACAGCGTCAGCACGCCGTACAGCAGGATCAGGAAGCTGTTGTCGCCGTAGACGGTCTTGCGGCCCTCCTTGTAGGTTTCGATCACGCCCAGCGTGTTCAGCTTGGACAGGTACGCCAGGCCGAAGTTCACCATGTACAGGTTGAACACCGTCTGGAACAGGAAGAACAGTATGCCGCGGCCCCACTGGCCCCGGGCCATGCTGCCCGAGCCCATCACCAGGTAGGACAGGCGCGTCTTCCAGTCGCCCTTGATGAAGGTGTTCACCAGATCGGCGACGGTCAGCCCCAGGCCCTTGAACAGGCCGACAACGGCCAGCCCCAGCTTTTTGAAGCCCCCGCCGATGCGGCCCGGCAGCGCGGCGAAGAAGCCGCCCAGGTCGTGCAGCAGCTTGCGGGGCTTGCTCATCTTCAGGTAATTCAGATCGACCATATCTGTATTTCCCCTCACTCAATGCGTCGTCCGATACACTCCATAATCGAAAAGGACCGGGGGAATGCCCCGGTCCGTTCTGCGCCCGGCTTAGCCGGCGTAGGAGATGCAGGTATCCTGGAACTCGGTCAGCGCGTCCATCAGGGCCGCGTCGTCCGCGTCGTCAAACTCCCTGGCGATGATCCGGTCGCCCAGGCCGGTGGCCAGGCTCCAGTAGTCGCCCGGGTACTGGCCCTGCGGCACGGTGTAGGCCAGCTGCTCGCCCAGAGCGGCCAGGGCCGCGTCGGCCTTGACGATGTCGCTCTGCTGCGCCGCCAGGTTGGAGGGACCCCACTTCAGGGCCTCGTAGCGGGCCAGCTGCACGTCGCCGGAGGTCAGGTAGGCAGCCAGCGCGTCGCACGCGGCCAGCTTGGCGTCGTCGGTCTGGGGCTTCACGCCCAGCATCTTGAAGCCGCCGAAGCCGGACAGCTGATAGCCGTCCACGGTGGGCAGCTTGGCCGCGGCGTAGTTGTCGCCGAACAGCTCCTGAGCGGCGTTGGCGTCCCAGGTGCCGTCCACGATCGCGCCCACGTTGGTGGCGTTGGAGATGGAGGAGCCGTTGGTGAAGGCGGCGCTCTTGGACAGCTTGATCATGCTCTTCATGGCCTTCACGCCGTTCTCGGACGCGTAGTCCACGTTGCACTTGACCAGGTTGCCCTCGTTGTCGGAATCATAGGTCAGCGTGCAGCCCGCGCCGAAGAAGAATGCGGTCTGATACCAACCGGAGTTGATCTCGAAGTAGAAGCTCTTGCCGGCGGCTTCGCAATCGGCCAGGATCTTGTCCAGATCGGTGGGATCGGTGACAACGCTCTTGTCGTAGTACAGGAAGTAGCCGTTGTCGCTGGTCATCGGATAGGCGTACATCTCGCCGCCCAGGGTGACGGCGGACACGGAGCCGGCGTCGTTCTCGGCCTTGACGATCTCGGCGTTGCCGGGCTCAACCACTTCCAGCGCGCCGGCGGCCACCAGGCGGGCCAGCTGGTCCTGCGGGAAGCCGAAGATATCGGCGGCGGCATCGACATCGGTGATCACCTTGCCGGCGGCGTCGCCCTCGCCGACGGCTTCAACGGCGACGGTCATGTTGGCGTACTCGGGATTGGCGGCCTTGAAGGCCTCGATCTGCTGGTTGGTGAAGTCCACGGCGGCGTCGGCCACCCACACCTTGATCTCACCGCTGAAGCCCTCCGCGAACGCGGCGCAGCTCATGGTCAGCACCAGCGCGACAGCCAGTACCAGAGTCAACAGTTTCTTCATGGAAATCCTCCCTTTCTGTTTAGGCGGCCAAAATCTGACCGCCCCGATGGGTTGTCCCATCTTTGCGCCCACTATTATAGCACTGTGTTAGCCAAATGTCAAAACAAATCCATAACTTTTTGGGCCGCGGCGTAAAGATGGGCGAGATGGGTGTTGCAGTGCGCGGCGAAAAGTGTTATAATATCATGTAGTGTTCCCGCCAGGCGGCGGAACGGAACGTGAAAAAGGATGTTTCAGGGAAGAGCATGCGAGCTTTACGCATCATATTGGTCATCGTAGCCCTGGTCTGCTTCGGCGTGGCGCTGTCGTACCCGATCCGCTACCGCATGAAGCAAAACAGCAACACCGCCACGATGGAGGACCTGGCCGCCCTCAGGCGGAAGGTGCAGCAGGAGAACGGCATCGTGCCGGTCGAAGGTCCCGCCGCGACGGCGGAGGAGACCGAGGCGCCGGAGGTCAGCCTGCCGGGGGCGGAGGAGACCGAGGCGCCGGAGATCAGTTTGACGGGGGCGGAGGCGACCTCTTCCGTCAGCGCTGACGCGCTGCCACCATCCCAGGGGCCTGCCGGCCCGTTCTCGCTGGAATCTGTCCACCGGACAGATTCCCAGGCGCTCGAACCCCCAGAGGGGAAGGCTGAGGTCAGCTTGCCGGGGGCGGAGGAGACTGAGGTACCGGAGATCAGTCTGCCGCAGGCGAAGATTACCGAAGCGCCGGAGATCAGTCTGCCGCAGGCGGAAGAGACCGAAGCGCCGGAGATCAGTCTGCCGCAGGCGGAAGAGACCGAAGCGCCGGAGATCAGTTTGCCACAGGCGGAGGCCACCGAAGCGCCGGAGATCGGTTTGCCGCAGGCGCAGGCCACCGAGGCACCGGAGTACATAGCCACCAAAGCGCCCAAGGCCGAACTGCCGCCTCCCGCGCAGACAGACGCTCCCTCAGAGATGGGCGCTCCCGAGGAGACGGGCATACCCACGGAGGCGGGTGCTCCCTCAGAAGCGAGTGCTCCCGCGGAGACAGTCGCTCCCGCGGAAACAGTCGCTCCCGCGGAAACAGGCGTTCCCGCGCAGACGGACATTCCCGCGCCGACAAGTGTTCCTTCGCAGACGGACATTCCCGCGGAGATCGCGCCGGAGGCGATGTCGGCGGAGGACTACTGGCGGGAGATGATGCTGGACATCGATCCCCACGCCACGCGCACGCCGATCCCTACGATGGAGCCCACGCCCGCGCCGACGCCCGGGCCCACGGTCGACCGGCGCGCCTACGACGGCCCGCTGCCCTTCCCGATGAAGGAGAAGGTGCCGTTCGACGAATCGGCGATACTGCCGGAGCTGCGGGACATCTACGAGCTGAACC
>JAFYBB010000210.1 GCA_017540445.1 Clostridia bacterium
CGAGGTGGCCAAGTACGTGGACGTGATGATCGGCAACGAGGAGGACTTCACCGCCTGCATGGGCCTGAAGGTGGAGGGCAACGACGAGAACCTGAAGACGCTGAATCTGGACGGCTACTACCGCATGATCGAGGAGGCCGCCCGCCAGTTCCCGAACTTCAAGGCCATCGCCACCACGCTGCGCACGGTCAAGACCGCCACGATCAACGACTGGAAGGCCATCTGCTGGGCGGACGGCAAGGTGCACATGTCCCACGCCTTCGACAACCTGGAGGTCCTGGACCGCGTGGGCGGCGGCGATTCCTTCGCCTCCGGCCTGATCTACGGCCTGATGACCACCGGCGACCCCGAGAAGGCCGTGAACTACGGCGCGGCCCACGGCGCGCTGGCGATGACCACCCCCGGCGACACCAGCATGGCCAGCCTGGAGGAGGTCGAGGCCGTCGTAAAGGGCGGCGGCGCGCGGGTGAAGCGGTAAAGGAGGGAAAATGATGTTCCTGGACAAGGACTTTTTGCTGAATACCAAGACGGCCCGGAAGCTGTACCACGAGGCGGCGGAGCGCTGCCCGATCATTGACTATCACTGCCACATCAACCCCCGGGAGATCTGGGAGGACCGGCGCTACGACAACATCACCCAGGTCTGGCTGGGCGGCGACCACTACAAGTGGCGGCTGATGCGCTCGGCGGGCGTGCCGGAGAAGTACATCACCGGCAGCGAGACCAGCGATCACGACAAGTTTGTCCAGTGGGCCGAGGTGCTGGGCAAGGCCATCGGCAACCCGCTGTACCACTGGAGCCACCTGGAGCTGCGCCGCTTCTTCGGCTATGAGGGCGTGCTGAACCGGGACACCGCCGAGGAGGTCTGGAGGCTCGCGAACGAGAAGCTGAACAGCGCGGGCTACAGCGTGCGGGGCCTGATCGAGCGCAGCAACGTGGAGACCATCTGCACCACCGACGACCCGGTGGACAGCCTGGAGTGGCACGAGAAGCTGGCGGCGGACGAGACCTTTATGACCGCCGTGCTGCCCGCCTGGCGGCCCGACAAGGCCATGAATTTGGAAAAGCCCGACTGGCCGGACTACATCCGCAAGCTGGAGGCCGCCTCCGGCCTTTCGATCGACAGCTTCGGGGCGCTGAAGGAGGCGCTGAAAAAGCGCATGGCCTTCTTCAGCGACCACGGCTGCAAGCTCAGCGACCACGGGCTGAACTACGTGATGTACGCCCCGGCGGACGAAAATGAGATCGAGCGCATATTCGCGGATCGCGTGGCGGGAAAGCTGCCCTCGCGGCTCGAGGAGGACCGGTTCAAGCACGCCTTCATGCTGTTCATGGCGGGCGAGTACAAGCGCCTGGGCTGGGTGATGCAGCTGCACTACGGCTGCCGCAGGGACAATAACGGCCCGATGTTCAGGAAGATGGGCCCGGATACCGGCTTTGACTGCGTGGACAACGGCGCATCCTCCACCGACACCGCCGCCTTCCTGGGGGCACTGGCCGAGGGCGATATACTGCCCAAGACGATACTCTACAGCCTGAATACCAACGACAACGCCGCCATCGACACGATACTGGGGTGCTTCCAGCGGGACGAGGCCGTGGGCTACATCCAGCACGGCTCCGCCTGGTGGTTCAACGACCACTTCGACGGCATGACTGAGCAGATCAAGTCCCTGGCGTCGCTGGGGTATCTGGCGGGCTTCGTGGGCATGCTCACCGACAGCCGCAGCTTCCTCAGCTACCCCCGCCACGAGTATTTCCGCCGGATACTGTGCCGCGTGATCGGTCAGTGGGTGGAGGACGGCATGTACCCGGACGACTTTGACACGCTTTCCGAGATCGTCCGCGCCATCAGCTACGGCAACGCCCGGGCGTACTTCGGATTCGAAGGAAAACAGACCGGAGTCTAATAGAATAAAGGAGGCATACGCATATGCTTACGGTTGAACAGGTTGCGGCCTGCGGCGTGGTGCCGGTGGTCGTGTTGGAGGACGCGGAACAGGCCGTGCCCACCGCGAAGGCGCTGCTGAAGGGCGGCATCACCGCCATGGAGATCACCTTCCGCACCGCCGCGGCGCGGGACAGTATCGCCAGGGTGGCCGCCGAGGTGCCCGAGATCACCGTCGGCGCGGGCACCGTCGTCAATGTGGAGCAGCTGCGCCAGGCCGTGGAGGCCGGGGCGAAGTTTATCGTTTCGCCCGGCACCGACGAGGCCATCGTCGCCGAGGCCTGCCGCATGGGCGTGCCGATGATGCCCGGCGTGGTGACGCCCAGCGAGATCATGGTGGGCCTGAAGTACGGCATACGGGTGTTCAAGTTCTTCCCGGCGGAGAGCTTCGGCGGGCTCAAGACCATCAAGGCGCTGAGCGGCCCGTTCCCGCAGATCAAGTTCATCCCCACCGGCGGGGTCAACCAGGCCAACGCGCCGGAGTACTTCAAGAATCCGAAGATACTGGCCGTGGGCGGCAGCTGGATGGTGACCAAGGACATGGTGCTCGCCGGCGACTTCGACGGCATCACCGAAAAGTCCGCCGCGGCGACCGCGCTGTTCAGGGAGCTTCGCGGCTGACGCAAAACAGGGTGTGTCCCCCAATGCGGGGGACACACCCTGACGGATGACGTGAGATTACGGCTGCTTGCCGATGTAGGCGAGTATGCCGCCGTCCACGTACAGCACGTGGCCGTTGACGAAGTTCGAGGCGTCGGAGGCCAGGAACACGGCCGGGCCCATCAGATCCTCGGTGGTGCCCCAGCGGGCCGCCGGGGTCTTGGCCACGATGAACTGGTCGAACGGGTGGCGGCTGCCGTCGGGCTGGCGCTCTCTGAGCGGCGCGGTCTGCGGCGTGGCGATGTAGCCCGGGCCGATGCCGTTGCACTGGATGTTGTGCTCGCCGTACTCGGAGCAGATGTTGCGCGTCAGCATCTTCAGGCCGCCCTTGGCCGCCGCGTAGGCGGACACGGTCTCCCGGCCAAGCTCGCTCATCATCGAGCAGATGTTGATGATCTTGCCGTGGCCCTTTTGGATCATCGAGGGGATCACGGCCTTGGAGACGATGAACGGGGCGATCAGGTCCACGTTCACGACCTTGGCGAACTCCTCGGCGGGCATCTCGGTCATGGGCACGCGGCGGATGATGCCGGCGTTGTTGACCAGTATGTCCACCACGCCCACCTCGGCCTCGATGCGCTTCACCAGCGCCTGCACGGCGGCCTCGTCGGTCACGTCGCAGACGTAGCCCGTCGCGTCGATGCCGGCCTCGCGGTAGGCCGCCAGGCCCTTGTCCACCAGCTCCTGGTTGATGTCGTTGAACACGATCTTCGCGCCGCACTGGGCGTAGGCCGTGGCGATGGCGAAGCCGATGCCGTAGCTGGCGCCGGTGATCCAGGCGATCTTGCCCTCCAGGCTGAAGTTCTTCAGAAAGTCATTCATCGGTATTTCCTCCTTGAATCGCGTCGGTGGGGGTTATTTCAGGTCGGGCGTGGCGATGGTGTCCATGTCGTCAAAGGCCTGGTTCTCGCCGCCCATGGCCCAGATGAACGTGTAGTTCGAGGTGCCCGCGCCGGCGTGGATGGACCAGGAGGGGCTGATGACGGCCTGCTCGTTGGTCATCACGATGTGGCGGGTCTGATCACCCTGGCCCATGAAGTGGAAGACCACCTGGTCGTTTGGCACTTCAAAGTAGAAGTAGATCTCCATGCGCCGCTCATGGGTGTGGGCGGGCATGGTGTTCCAGACCGAGCCGGGGGCGAGCACCGTCATGCCCATGGACAGCTGGCAGGTCTTCAGCACGTCCGGGTGGATGAACTGGTTGATGACGCGCTGGTTGCTGGTCTCGGCGCTGCCGCAGGGCTTCTTGGCCGCGTCGGCGATGCGGATCAGCTTGTTCTCGTAGCGGGTGTGGGCCGGGGCGGACACCAGGTAGAACTTCGCGGGCTTTGCCGGGTCGTCGCTTTCAAAGGTGACCTGGCGCGCGCCGCGGGTGATGTACAGGCAGTCCTTGTAGTCGAGGGGATAGACCTCGCCGTCCACGTTGACCTTGCCCGGACCGCCCACGTTGAACAGGCCGCACTCCCGGCGCTCCAGGAAGTAATCGGTGCCGAAGTTCTTCCACACGTCGATGCCCTTGTCGATGGGCAGCGGCTCGCCCGCGGGCATGATGCCCAGGGCCACCATGCGGTCCACATGGCTGTACACGGCGATCACCTCGCCGGGGGTAAACAGGTTTTCAATCAGGAATTCCGCGCGGGTCTCTTCGGTGTTGTAGCGCTGAAAGTCGCGCGGGCTGCAGGAATAACGTATATCCAAGTTCACGCCTCGCTTTGCTGTTTATTCGATGCATCACGCATCTATTGGAATTATACTGTCACGGACGGAGTTTTGTCAACGCCGCGGCACAAGAAAATCGGGAATCATTTGACAGGAGGATGGATTTAACATGGCACAGCTCAACTATGAAGTGTTGCGCAAGTCCGGTTACGAGGGCTTTGTACTGGAAAAGGGCGTCGAGAAGGTCATGCAGTTCGGCGAGGGCAACTTCCTGCGGGCCTTCGTGGACGACTTCTTCGACATCGCCAACGAAAAGGCCGGCTGGAACGGCAAGGTGGTGCTGGTGCAGCCCATCGCCGGCGGCCTGTCCGAGCTCATCAACCGGCAGCAGGGCCTGTACACGCTGTACCTGCGGGGCAGCCAGAACGGGCAGAAGATCGACGAGAAGCGGGTCATCTCCGCCGTCAGCCGCTGCCTGAACCCCTACGGCGAGTGGGACAGGGTGCTGGAGTTCGCCCGGTCCGATTCCCTTGAGATCATCGTCTCCAACACCACCGAGGCCGGCATCGTGCACGACAGCGAGAGCGCGTTCGACCAGGCGCCGCCCACCAGCTTCCCGGCGAAGTTGACCCGCGTGCTGTACGAGCGCTTCACCGCCGGCAAGCCCGGCCTGGTGATCCTCTCCTGCGAGCTGATCGACAACAACGGCAAGGAGCTGC
>JAFYBB010000211.1 GCA_017540445.1 Clostridia bacterium
AGCCCGAGGCCGTGCTGGAGGAGTGCCGCAGGCTGCGGGACGAGGGCGCGCAGGAGATCATGCTGCTGGGCCAGAACGTCAACTCCTACCGGGGCGGCGGCGCGGCCTTCGCGGAGCTTCTGTACCGCGTCGACCGGCTGGGCATCCCGCGCATACGCTTCATGACCTCCCACCCGAAGGACCTGTCGGACGAGCTGATCGCGGCCTACGGGGAGCTTACGCACCTGATGCCCCAGCTGCACCTGCCGGTCCAGGCGGGCAGCGACGAGATCCTCATGCGGATGAACCGCCGCTACACCCGGGAACACTACCTGGACCTGGTAAAAAGACTGCGGGCGGTCAAGCCCGGGATCGGGCTGACCAGCGACATCATCGTGGGCTTTCCCGGGGAGACCCTTGCGCAGTTCGAGGAGACGATGAGCCTGGTCCGCGAGGTGCGCTTTGACGCGGCTTATACGTTCATCTACTCGCCGCGCACGGGGACCCGCGCCGCCGAATACCCGGACGACACGCCCTACGAGGTCAAGAGCGAGCGCATACAGCGTCTGATCGACCTGCAGCAGTCCATATCGCTGGAGGTATTGGAGGCGCAGGTGGGCCGCCGGGAGCGCGTGCTGGTGGAGGCCGTCTCCACCCGCGACGAAGCCTCCGTGGGCGGCAAGACGCCCAGGGGCCACATGGTCAACTTCCCGGGCGACGCCGCACTGATCGGGCAGTTTATCGACCTTGAAATCACGTCCGCCGGGCGCAACACGCTGCGCGGCCGGCAGATCACAACGGAGGAATGACGACAGATGGACGCAGTGTTCCAGAAGACCCGCGAGCTCGGGCAGGCGCTCATGGAGAGCGAGACCTACCGGAAGATGAAGGCGGCCGAGGAAAAGGCCATGAAGAACGAGGAGGCGGCCCGCGTGATGGGCGAATACCTGGAGAAGCGCCAGCAGCTCCAGGAACTGATGCAGTCCGAAAACCCCGACCCCGGCGCGCTGAAGCGGCTGTCGGACGAGATGGACGCGGCCCAGGAGCGGCTGCAGATGATGGACGACATCGCCGCGCTGACCGCCGCCCGCAACGATTTCAACGACCTGATCGGCCAGGTCAACCAGGTGCTGCAGTTCATCGTCACCGGCAACATGGAGCAGCCCTCCGGCTGCACCGGCAGCTGCGCGACCTGCCCGGGGTGCCACTGAGCGCCGCGTTTTGTCGATCTACGATACAGAGGTGAGTTGTCATGCCCGTGACGCCGATGATGCAGCAGTATCTGAACATCAAGGAGCAGTATCCCAACACGATACTGTTCTATCGCCTCGGCGACTTCTACGAGATGTTCTTCGACGACGCGAAGCTGGTGTCCCGGGAGCTGGAGCTCACGCTGACCGGCAAGGACTGCGGGCTCTCCGAGCGCGCGCCGATGTGCGGCGTGCCCTACCACGCGGTGGACACCTATTTGCAGAAGCTGATCGAGAAGGGCTACAAGGTGGCCATCTGCGAGCAGATGACCGACCCGGCCACCACCAAGGGCCTGGTGGAGCGCGAGGTCATCCGCGTGGTGACCCCGGGCACCGTGATCGAGAGCAGCATGCTGGAGGACCGGAAGCCCAACTACATCGCGTCGCTGTGCCTTCGGGGCAAGCAGGCCGGCTGCGCGTTCTGCGACGTGTCCACCGGCGAGTTCTGGCTGTATCAGATTCAGGACGCCCGCTCCAGCCTGACCGACGAGGTGGCGCGGCTTTCGCCCAGCGAGATCATCGTGAACGACACCGACGCCCTCGCGGCCATCGAGCCCGCGCTGGCCCAGCGGGCGGAGTGCCTGGGCGAGGACCGCTTCGCCTACGCCGCCTGCTCAAAGGTCATGGCCGCCCACTTCGGAAAGAGCGCCTCTGAGATGGGCTTCGACGGCCAGCGGCTGGCAGTCAGCGCCGCCGGCGCGCTGCTCGGCTACCTGACCCAGACCCAGAAGAACGCCCTGGGGCACATACTGACCGCCAAGCCCTACGACAGCCTGCGCTACATGGCGCTGGACCGCGTGGCGCTCAAAAACCTGGAGCTGGTGGAGACCGTGCGGGGCAAGCGCCGCACCGGCTCGCTCCTGTGGATACTGGACAAGACCAGCACGGCCATGGGCAGCCGCCTGATGCGCGCCTGGATCGAGCGGCCATTGAAGCAGCGCGACCTGATCGAGCGGCGGCTGGACGCCGTGGAGCAGCTGACCGAAAACCCGATGACCGCCGAGAGCCTGCGGCAGGTGTTCGACAGCGTCTACGACGTGGAGCGCCTGATGAGCAAGATCGCCTACGACACCGTGAACGCCCGGGACTGCCTGGCGCTGGTGGCGACGCTGGAGTGCATACCGCTGATCAAGGCGCAGGGCGAGCAGCTGGACGCGGCGCTTTTGAAGGAGACGCTGGACGCGCTGGACCCGCTCACCGCGATGACGGACCGCCTGCGCCGGGCCATATCGCCGGACGCCCCGATCTCGGTGCGCGACGGGGGCATGATCCGCGAGGGCTACAGCGACGAGCTGGACGAGCTGCGCCGGGTCGGCAGCCACGGCAAGGAGTACCTGGCGGGGCTCGAGGCGCGGGAGCGGGAGCGCACCGGCATCAAGAACCTGAAGGTGGGCTACAACCGGGTGTTCGGCTACTACATAGAGGTCACCAAGTCCTTCTACGACCAGGTGCCCTACGACTACGTGCGCAAGCAGACCCTGGCCAACGCCGAGCGCTTCATCACCGAGGAGCTGAAGACGCTGGAGGGCAAGATCCTGGGCGCGGAGGAGAACGCCATACGCCTGGAGTACTCGCTGTTCTGCGAGCTGCGGGAGCTTTTGAAGCAGAACCTGGCGCAGCTGCAGGAGACGGTGGCGGCGCTCAAGACGCTGGACGTGCTGCTCGCGCTTTCCAAGGTCGCTTCCGACTGCGGCTACGTGCGCCCGTCCATCAACGAGGAGGGCCACTACCACATCGAAAACGGCCGCCACCCGGTGGTGGAGGCCTCCATCGGCCGGGAGCGCTTCGTGCCCAACGACACCACGCTGACCCAGGACGAGCGCGTGATGATCATCACCGGGCCGAACATGGCCGGCAAGTCCACCTACATGCGCCAGGTGGCGCTGATCGTGCTGATGGCGCACATGGGCTCATTTGTGCCCGCCACCGCGGCGGACATCGCCATCACCGACCGGATATTCACCCGCATCGGCGCGTCGGACGACCTGTATGGCGGCCAGTCCACCTTCATGGTGGAGATGACCGAGATGGCGACGATCCTGAAGTTCGCCACGCCCAAGTCGCTGCTGATCCTGGACGAGGTGGGGCGGGGCACGTCCACCTTCGACGGGCTGTCCATCGCCTGGGCGGCGGTGGAGTACATCGCCTC
>JAFYBB010000212.1 GCA_017540445.1 Clostridia bacterium
CCTCTTCGCCCTGCAGAAGCAGCACCGGCTCTGTGATCTCTCCGGCGGCCTGCAGAATGTCGTAGTCCGCCAGCCACTTCCAGTATGCGGCATAAACGCCGGCGACCGTGTCGTCCTCGGACAGTAAATCCAGGTCCTGCAATTTATCCAGCTCCGCAAAGAGCGCGTCCTTTTCAGCCTGCTGTTCCGCTGTGGTCATTCCGCAGACGGTCAGCATCATGATGGCCAACAGGGCCGAAATGATCCACTTCATTTCACGTCGCCTCCCCAGGCTTCCACATATCAGAATGAACAAAGCTATCCGTCCGAAAACCCCCGTAAACATCGAAAGCCGCCCCGAAAGGCGGCTTTTGAGCGCGGCGGTTATTTCTCGTCCGGCTCCACGACCACGATGGGGGCGTCCGGCGCGTTTTTGGCGATGGAGGCGATGCCCTTCTTGGCGCTGGCCTTGGCCTTGTAGCCCTCGGACTTGCCGATGATCTCGCCGTTGGCGGCCTTCAGGCGGAAGCGGAAATCGCCGCCCTTGTCCTTGTACAGCTCATACTTGGGATGATTCTGCTTTTCCTCCCGCGTCTGATCCTCGACGGGCACGCCGGCGTTCTTTTTTACGGAGGCGATGCCGTTTTCACAGGCATCCTTGGTGGGATAGGTCTCCGACGCGGTGAGGATGACCTCGCCGTTGGAGGCTTTCAGGTTGAAAGAGAATTCGCCGTTTTTGGCAGTGATGATGACGAACTTACCGGCCATTGAGATATCCCCCTTCAAAAAATTATATGTAAATTAAAACTGTTTATAGTATACAAGAACAGAGGGAAAATGTCAATTCCCATTCGGCGGCTTTTTGGCCGAAAACTGCGAAAATTAGTCCCCCTGGCCCACCCGGCGCAGGCCCTTGGGCAGGTGGTTCTTCAGCGCGCCCTCCGAGGCCTTGCCCCAGCCCAGCGGCAGGCCCTGGCAGGTGACCAGCGTCCAGCCCCTCTCGCCGTCCCAGGGCAGCGCTTCGCCCCGCAGCCAGGCCCGGGCCAGCTCCGGGTCCAGCGCGGCGCGGCGCAGGGCGGCGTCCGGGTCGACGGCCATGGCCAGCGCGTGCTCCGGCTCCACGTGGCTGCGGCCCAGCCGGGCCAGGCACAGCCCCGGCGAGATCACCCGCAGTTCCCGCAGGTCCGGGCAGCCCGCCGGGCGGGCGTAGAGCCGGTCGCCGAGGATCACATAATTCATGTCCGGCGGCAGCGCGCCCGCGGGACAGGCCTCCTCCGCCAGCGTCGCCAGCGCCCTGGCGGCGTCGCGGTCGGGCCTGAAAGGGGCCGCCTGCCAAGCGCTCTTTGAATCGCCCCCCTTGCGCAGCTTCGCCACGAAATGGCCGTCGCCCCGCAGCCGGTGGGGCATCAGCCTGAGCATGCCCCGCTCGGATGTGCCGACGCCGGGCAGGGCGAAGGCCTCCGGGGCGAAGTCCGGGTGCCGGTCCAGAAAGGCCAGCACGGAGCCCTCGTTTTCCACGTCGTTGAAGGTGCAGGTGGAGTACACCAGCCGCCCGCCCGGCCGCACCAGCGCTGCCGCGCAGTCCAGGATCTCCGCCTGTCGCCGGGCGCAGCCCGCCGGGGACGCGCTCTTCCACTCGGCCCGGGCGGCCGGGTCCCGCCGGAACATGCCCTCGCCGGAGCAGGGCGCGTCCACCAGCACCGCGTCGAAGAAAGCGGGCCAGCGGCCGGCCAGCGCCCGGGGCAGCGCGCTGACGGTCACGGCGTTGGCCGCGCCCATGCGCTCCAGGTTGCCCGCCAGCGCCCGGGCGCGGGCGGGCTCCGGGTCGTTGGAGATCAGCAGCCCTCGGTCCGCCATCGCCGCGGCGATCTGGGTGCTCTTGCCGCCCGGGGCGGCGCACAGGTCCAACACGCACTCGCCGGGCCGGGCGTCCAGCACCGCTGCGCTGGCCATGGCGCTGGCCTCCTGCAGGTAGAAGGCCCCCGCCGCGTGGGGGATGCTGGCCCCGGGCCGGGCGCCGGGGTCCGGCTTCAGGTACCGGCCCCACTCGGCCCAGGGCACCGGGCCGTCGATGAACGCCGCCGAAGCGGCCTCGGCCCCGCGGCGCTTCGGGTTCAGCCGCAGCGCCAGCGCCGGCGGTTCGTCCAGCGCGCGCAAAAAAGCCGGGGTTTCAGCGCCCAGCAGTTTTTGCATGTTGTCGATAAATTCGGTTGGGATGGCAGGCAACGCGCGCTCCTTACTGGCCCAGCAGGCCGTCCAGTTCCTCAAAGCTGTGGACCACCGGGCCGTCCCAGAGGGCCTCCGGCAGGCAGGCGGGCCGGGCCATCTGCACGGCGCGCATGCCGACGGCCGTCGCGCCCTCGAGGTTGCAGGGCCGGTCGTCCACGAACAGGCAGTCGCCCGGTTCGGCGTCCAGCGCCTTCAGCATGGCCTCGTACATGCGCCTGTCCGGCTTGATCGCGCCCACCTGGGTGGAGATCACGGCGGCGTCGAACAGCTGCAGCATGCCCTGCTGCTCCAGGAACACGAGTATCGAGGGCATCGCGTCGGAGAGCATGCCCAGCCGGTAGCGCTGCTTCCAGCGCGTCAGCGCGGGCATCGCGTCGGAGAAGAATCCGTAGCGCAGGGGGTTCTCGGTGAAATCGACGGCCAGGCTTTTGATCTCGTCGCCGGTCAGCCGCCAGTCCATGCGCTCGTCCAGCGCCTGGATGTACGCCTGGCGCAGCCGGCGCTCCTCCTGCACGTTGGGCACGAGGCGGGATTCGTCCAGCCAGTAATCGCACTGGCGCTGGGCCAGCAGGAAGCGGGCGCTGTACATGTCCCGGGCGCGCGCGCCCAGGATCTGGGCCATCTTATAGGGCAGCTTCCAGTCGCCCAGGCGAGGGTAGACCAGCACGCCGCCGCAGTCAAATATCAGGTGTTTCACGCGATTTGTCCTCCTGTAGATTCTCGGGGGCATGGATGTAGAAGTCGCTCTCGGTGGGCAGGTTCCGCTTGCGCAGGCGGGCCTCCATGACGGCCCGGATGATGGCGTAGAGCAGCGCGCACAGCGGCACGCTCAGCAGCATGCCCGTGAAGCCGAACAGGCCGCCGCCAAGCATGATGGAGAGCATGATCCAAAAGGGCGTCAGTCCCACGTAGTCGCCCAGTATGAACGGGCCGATCAGGTTGCCGTCCAGCTGCTGCAGTATCACGATGAACACCAGGAACCACAGCGCGCTCAGCGGGTTGACCAGCAGCAGTATCAACACGCTGGGGACCGCGCCGATGAACGGCCCGAAGAACGGTATGATGTTGGTGATGCCCACGACCACGCTGATCAGCAGCGGATACTCTATGCGGAACAGCAGCATGCACACATAGCAGATGATGCCGATGATCAGCGAATCCAGTATTTTGCCGGAGATGAACCCGGCGAAGATCCGGTGGGCCCGGCGGGTCCAGTAGATCAGCAGCTCGCAGGCGCTGGGCTTGAGCAGGCCGTAGCACAGCTTCTTCACCTGAGCGCAGTACTTTTCCTTCTCCATCAGCAGGTAGAAGGCGGCGATCATGCCCACGAACAGCTGGAACACGATCGTGTAGATGCTGCTGGAGATGGCCATCAGATTGTCCACCAGCAGCGACGTGTAGTTCATCAGCTGCGACACCACGTTCTCCCAGGCGATGACCAGCTTTTCGCCCTCGATGCTCAAAAACTCGTACTTCACCAGCAGCTGGTTGATGGTCTCCCGGTTGGAGGATATGAAGCTGGCGATGTACGAAAGGATCGACTTGACCGAGGTGATCAGCTGGGGCACCAGTATCGCGAAGAAGCCCGACAGCAGCGCCAGCAGCACGATGTAGGCGATGACCGTCGACAGCACCCGGCTCAGCTTCGGGTGGGGCTTCCGGTGAAACAGGACCTTGTTGAACAGGGCTTCCATGCGGTTCACGATGGGCAGCAGCAGAAACGCGATGACGAAGCCCACGAGAAAGGGCATGATGGCGTGGATCACCTTCATCAGTGCGCCCCAAAGCGCCCCAAGGTGCAACAGCGCGATCGTCAGCACGACGCCCGCGCACACCACAATGAGGTTGGACAGCGTCTTTCCGCGCATATCCTGCGGTATCAGCGATTTCATGGAAGCCTCCGTAAAAGGACACATATTCTTCGGTTAAATTATACCACACATCGCCGCCGCGCTCAATAGATGTCACGATTTCATCGATTTTTGTCCGGATTTCTACCTATATATAATGGTATGTGTGGCAACCAAAAAGGCACACTGACGGCGAAGCGCCCTGTCAAATGTTCGGGTTTTTCCGCAGGCGACCGGCGAGCGACCGCCAAAGCGGCCAGGCTTCGGTGCCGTTATCGGTAAATTCCCGAACAATGCCCTCGCAGTCGGATGGCCATTGCGCGTCGAAGCAGTTGGGCGCGCACAGTCCAGGATCGCGCAGCGCCGCGTCCAATACCAGCAGCGGGTCCCCGGCGTCGTAGCCGGAAGAGGCGTCCGTCACGCTGAAGCAGGTGGCGCGGCAGAGCTCGCCCTGGCACGCATCCTCCAGCAGGCACGCCAGGAAGGCCGCGCACAGGGCCCGCTGTTCCTCCGCCCCCGGCGCGTCCACGACGGCCAGGCACAGCAGCTGGTCGGTGAAGGCGGCGGCCCCGGCACAAAGGCGCCAGTCCGGGCCCTTGCCCTGGCCGGACAGCGCCTGCAGCCGGCGCACCTCCCGCTGGGTCACCGGCGTCGCGGCGACCTCGCCGTTGACAAAGCGCCGCCAGGCGTCGTCCTCAAAGCAAAAGCCGTCGGGCAGCCGGCAGCTCAGCGCGCCTTCGGGCGCCGCGGGCCGCGGGGTCGGGGCCGGCGTTTCGGAACCGGCAAGGCCCAGGTCTACCCCCGGCAGGGGCGGGGCGGGCGTCTGCGCGGGGGCGTCCGGCGCCTTTTCGGCGTACCGGTTCGCACACAGCGCCAGCAGCGCCGCGTCCCAGCGCCGCCAGGGCTCAGGCCCCGGCGCGGCCAGCGTGGCGCCGTCCCCGCGCAAGGTGTCTGGGATGCTCTCGGTCAGCGCGGCGTTCCAGGCCCACAAATAGCCGCCCATCGCCACCGGCACGGCGTAGACCGCGCCGCCCCAGGCGCCGCGTTCCGCCAGCGGCGCGCGCAGGCCCTCCGGCGGGGCCAGCGGCGCCAGCCCCTCCGGCGAGGAGAGCAGCCCCGGCGGGATCAGCAGCATGTCCGGCCGCGGTATGCCGCTGTCGTTCATGGCGGTGATCGCGCCGGCGTCCACGAACCGGGGCTGCACGTACACGCCGGGGCTGCGCTTTTCAAAGCGGGCGATGCAGCGGTTCAGCCAGGCCGGCAGACCGTCCATGCCCTCCGCCCAGCCCTCGAACACCCACAGCCGCAGCACGCCGCTCCAGCCCGCGTACTTCTCCTCCACCAGGGGCCGGGTGTCCGTGGGCAGGTGCCGCCCGGCGAGAACCGCCAGCGGCAGAAGAAGGGCCAGGCACAGCCCGCACAGCGCGGGGCGCAGCTTTTCCATCGTCAAGGCCTCCCTTGCGGGCGACTGTCCCTGCGGAACAACGCCCATCCTGCATTTCTCAACAGCTTATGCAGCATTTCCACAAAAAACGCCGCGGGGACGGGCTGGGAGGTTAAGATTCTGAAAAACGTGAAATTGGCTGTTGACAAGGCCGGTCCGTTTTGATATACTAAGCAAGCTGTCGCGAGAGCGGAAGCCCGAGCGGCAGCGAGCGAACCTTGAAAACGATACAGACAAAGACGAGAAGAAAGTCAGAATTCTATGAGTGAAACGCCACGAACCGGGGCGAGGCGAGGGCTTTGGCGAGCCCGAGCGGAGGCACTGGGGGCGTGGATGAGGATTGAACATCAGAGTTTGATCCTGGCTCAGGACGAAC
>JAFYBB010000213.1 GCA_017540445.1 Clostridia bacterium
GAGCACGAGGGCGATGGCGATGCACATAGCGCCCAGCGACAGCTGGTTGCTGTTCCAGCGCGGCCTGTTGCCGCTGATGATGAACAGCGCCGCCGCTATGACCAGCGCCGCGAGCACCACCCAGGTGTACCACGGCACCTCCAGCAGTTTCTTGAATATGGGCGAAGGCTCCGGGGCGGAATCCTCCGCGGCGGCTTCGACGGTCTCCTCCACGGCGGCTTCGGTGGCTTCCTCGGCCAGCGCGGGCGCCAACGCGCACAGCGCGAGCGTCAGGGCGATCAACAGGGCAAGCAGTTTCTTCATGGTTGTTCATCCTTTCGCGTAATTTCCGCAAAAGAAACCCGCATACGCATGCGCGCACGCGGGAAACGGATGCCAAACGGCCGTCCGCTTCCCTACGGTGGGATTATCCACTTCAGGTTCCAAGGGACCGGGCGTTTTCGCCCATCTCAGCCTTTCGGCGCCCCCAGCGGTTGTGAAGACAGTATAAGCCTGTTTGGCGGAATTGTCAAGCGCGCCGTGTTAAGCGGCGATCATTTTCTTCCGCAGCACTTCTTGTACTTCCTGCCCGAGCCGCAGGGGCACGGATCGTTAGGACCGATGTCCGCGCCCTTGATCACCGTGCCGCCGATCCACTTCTCCTCGCCGGGCTTCAGAAGCGCCTTGTCGATCTCCTCGGAAAAGCTTTCGCGCAGCTCCAGCGGCCAGTCGGTCCGTACCATGACGTCGCTCCTGAAGGCATCGGGGTCCAGATCGCCGTCGCGGAGGGCCTTGCGCATGCCGGGGCCAAATTCGATGCGTTGGGGCATGCCTCCGTCTCCTATATACAGCTCGTTCGGCTTATGGCCCTTGTTGATGGGCATGCGGGTATTGTTGTTCATCTGCATAAACAGGTTGGCGAGCGTCTGAAGCTCCTGTCTGGAGAATGAACCGCAGCAGGCTTCGCACGCGTCCAGGGCCTGATTCAATGCCTCGCCCATCTGAACGCTCGCGTCTTTGATGACTTCAACCATGATACTCATTGCCTGTTCCACGAGAAACCGCTTGAAGTCCTCCTTGTCCGGCACATCGAAGTCTTCAGGCTCGCGCATGTGCTCCTCGAGGAAGCGCCGCACGGCTTCGGTCTGCGGCGTTTCCTCATAATAATCCTCGTCGCAGTAGTCGAGCAGGTTGTCGGGCACATACAGCGGCTTTCCCGCGCGCTGTTCGAGCAGCGGATAGATCTTCTCCCAATCCTCAATGAGCGGCGACGGCCCGTCATAGTCCGACTCATCCCTCATGTGTTCGATAAATCCCCGAAGATCGCAATCCCCATTTTGTTCGCAAAGATAAAGGCAGGAGACGATGTAGCGGCTGTCGTCGCCATCGGCAAAGAACTCGCTCTCCGGCACGATATAGGCGTCCATCCGTTCGTCCCGACAGATGACGTCGATCAGCGCGTCGAACTGCTGCCGCGTGATATGGATGCGCTTTCGGATGATCTTCCACGCCTCGTCAAGTTCCAGAACATAATAAAAGTTGGCGCAGGCGTCGATGTAATCCTGCACCTGAAGGATGACATCCGGGTCTATGCCCGTGGCGCGGTACTTCTTTTTCAGCGTCGATTCAGCATAGGGCTTCAGCATGGTTCAATCTCTCCCCGTATCATGGTATACGCCCCCCGGTTTCAGTTTTGACAGCTGGGGCGGAGCGCCTCACAGCGCGCTCAGCGCGCCGCGGGCCAGCGACCTGCCGCTGTCCCTGTCGAACAGCACCGTCGCCTTGTTGAACGAGAATCTCACCTTTTTGTCCACCGGGAAGTCCACGTCGCCGAACACCACCGACGTCAGGGACATGCCGTTCACGTTCAGCTTCACCGCGGTCTCCATGCCGGAGGGCAGCGTGGAATACACCGTGCCCTCCATGTCGCCCTCGCCGATGCGGATGTACTCGGGCCGTATGCCCACCACCACGTCCCGCTCGCCCAGCGTGACGGCGTTGAACGGCATAAACCGCACGCCGATGCCGCCGAAGGTGAGCATGCCGTCCCCGGTGATGTGGCCGTCGATGAAGTTCATGGCCGGGTTGCCCAGGAAGTCCGCCACGAACACGCTGGCGGGATTGTTGTACATCTGCAGCGGCGGCGCGTACTGCTGCAGCCGCCCCTTGTCGATCACGCACACCATCGTGGACAGCGTCATGGCCTCCTGCTGGTCGTGGGTGACGTACACGAAGGTGGAGTCCGTCTCCCTGTGCAGCCGCTTCAGCTCGGTGCGCATCTCCATGCGCAGCTTGGCGTCCAAATTGCTCAGCGGCTCGTCCATGAACAGCACCTTGGGCCCGGGGGCCAGCGTGCGGGCGATGGCCACGCGCTGCTGCTGGCCGCCGGAGAGCTGGCTGGGGTAGCGGTGCTCCAGCTGCTCGATGCGCAGCATCTCCAGCAGCGCCTTCACCCGCGCCTGGATCTTCTCCTTCCCCCACTTCATGTTCTCCAGGCCGAAGGCGATGTTCTGATAGACCGTCATGTGGGGCCACAGCGCGTAGTTCTGGAACAGGAAGCCCACCTCCCGCTTGTTCGGGGGCAGGTTGATGCCCTGGTCCGAATCGAACACCACCCGGTTGCCGATGGAGATTTTGCCCTCGGTGGGCGTCTCCAGGCCCGCGATCATGCGCAGTATCGTGGTCTTGCCGCAGCCGGAGGGGCCCAGCAGCGTGATGAAGGCGTTGCTGAGGATCTGCAGGTCCAGCCGGTCCACCGCGACCACCTTGCCAAAGTGCTTCGACACGTTTTTCAGAAAGATTTCCGGCATATCATCCCCCCACTCCCTTGTCGATCGACGCGCCCGTGAGCTTGTTGACGACGAAGTTCACCAGCAGCACCACGATGATGATCAGCAGGTTGATGGCGTTGCCGAACTGCGCCCAGCCCTTTTCGGAGTACTGCATCAGCATCGTGGTCAGCAGCGTGTTGCTGGTGGGCACCAGCAGCACGAACAGCGACAGCTCCCGCATGCAGGACACCATGGGCACCAGGTATCCGGACAGGAAGCTGGTCTTCTGGATCGGGCAGATCACCCGCAGCATCCGCTTCCACCAGGGCACGCCGTTGATGATCGCGGCCTCCTCGATCTCGCCGGACAGCTGCAGCATGGCGTTCAGCCCCGAGCGCGAGGCGAAGGGCAGGTACTTCACGGACCCCACCAGCGCCAGCAACGCAAAGCCCCGCAGCCACGGCAGCTTGGCGCTCATGGCCAGATAGATCGCGCCGAAGGCCAGCGAGGGCATCAGGTACGGGAAGAACGACAGGGAATTGACCAGGTTCGCAAGCCTGCTGCCCCGGCGCTTGGCCACGCCGTAGCCCAGCAGTATGCCGCAGGTGCCCGCCACGAACGCGGAGACGGCGGCCAGGCTCAGGCTGTAGCCCAGCGCGCTCCAGACCTTGGGGTTCAGCAGGATGCCGGTGGAATCGCCCTGGTCCAGCCGCGCCTCCAAATGGGTGCCGATCCAGAAGTCCAGCGTCATGTTGCCGGGGCTGTAGTCGCCGGCCTTGACGATGATCGACTCCATCGCGAAGGTCAGAAGCGGCGTCACGGCCACCAGCAGCAGCAGCACCACCAGCAGTATCGCCAGCGGGTAGTTGGCCTTTCCCAAATTGATCTTGCTGATCCGGCTGCTCTTGCCCGTCACCGTGGTGTAGTTCTTGCGGCTGTTGGTCACCCGCTGGTTGAGCAGCAGTATGACCACGCCCATGCAGATCATCACCGAGGCGATGATGTAGGCCTGGCCGGGGTAGCTGTCCATCAGCGACTTCATCTTCGTGGACAGCACGTAGTAGCGCACCGGCGAGCCCAGGAACACCGGCACCGAGTAGGCGCTCATGGAGCTGGCGAACACCAGCAAAAACGTGGACATCAGGGCGGGCCGCACCACCGGCAGCGTGATGCGGCGGATGATGCGCGCGCGCCGGGTCCGCAGTATGGTGGCCGCCTCCTCTAAGTTGGCGTCCATGTTGCGCAGCATGGTGCCGATCAGTATGTAGGCGTAGGGGGCGTAGTGCAGCCCCAGCACCAGCGCGATCGGAAACGCGCCGTACACGAACCACTCCGGCATGTACACGCCGAACACCCCGGCCATGATGCCGTTGGAGGTCTTCAGGCCGATGTTGACGTTCTTGAAGAAGTTCTCCCAGAACAGCGCCAGCGTCCACGAGGGCATGATGTAGGGGAACGTGAACACGGCGGACACGAATTTGACGTACTTCAGGTTCGTCCGCGTCACCAGGAAGGCCACCGTGCCGCCGAATACGATGGCGATCAGCGACGCGGATACGGACACCAGCAGCGTGTTCAGGAGGGGCTCGTAGAACTGGATGAGGCTGTAGTCGTTCTCCCGGGTGGCGAACAGCCGCTGGAAGTGGTACAGCGACAGGTCCCCGGCGGTCTGCTGCGCCGCCCTGGCCTCGCGGCCGGGGTGGATGGTCAGCGTCTCGGCGCACAGCGACAGCAGCGGGTACAGCGTCAGCACCGCCAGCGCCACGGCGAACACGAGCAGCACAATGTTGGCCGGTTTGGTCAACCAGGCCAATGTGCGGCCCCTGATCCGCCGCATGGCGCGCCTGCGGGCGCTCACCGCATCCATCCGGTTCCCCCTTCACGGGCAATACTGAAAAAGCGGCGGTACGGGCATGCCCGCCCCGCCGAATGGGTCCCGTCAACTGCAGGTCAGTTCTGGCAGTGCTGGAGGATGAAGTCCTCCACGTCGAAGCTCTCGAGGATGTAGTCCGCGTCCTCCATCACCAGGCACGCCTTCCAGGCGTCGATGGGCAAATCGCCCTCGTTCGCCGCGAAGGCGGGGTTCGGCGAATACGCGCCGATGTTCTTGCCCCAGGGCTTGAAGCCCTCCTCGCTCATCAGGTATTCGATGAACAGCATGGCGGTGTAGGGGCGATTGGCGTTCACGTTCACCATCGTGTACATCGGGTACATGAACCCGGCGAAGGGCTCCACCGCGTAGCCGTTCGCCGCCGCGTCGTAGGCGGCCACGGTCAGGTTGTCGGTGAGCACCGAAGAGGAGCGCAGCTTGCTGAGCACGAACAGGCCGATGGTGCCCGCGGCGGTCTCCTGGCTCACCTCCTCCGCGATGGAGGTGTCGGACTTGCCGAAGGTGACGTTGGCCAGGAACTCGGCCACCCACTTGTAGCCGGCGTTCTGGTAGCCGCCCAGGTCGATCTCCTCGCCCTTCCAGGCCCTGTAGGCCTCGGCCAGCCGGTCGGCCCACTCGGGCTTGGTGCACATGACCAGGAAGTTCATGTTCACCTTCTCGCTCTCCGGGTTCTTGAAGATCACCCTGCCCTTCATCTCCGGTGCGGTCAGCTCCCACACGTTTTGAATCGCGGGCACGGCGTCGCCCAGGTTGTTGTAGATGAACAGCTTGTTGATGTACTGGTGCACCAGCGCGGGCTGCTGCTCGGCCTCGCCCACCGCGTCCTTCACGCCGGCAGGCACGAAGTTGATCACCAGGCCCTCGTCGATGGCGTCGGTCAGCTGCGCCCCGTCCTGGATCATGACCATGTCCGCGGCGCCGCTGCCTCTCTCGCTGCGCAGCTTGGTGTAGATCTCCTGGTCCTTCAGGTTGTTCGATTCAAAGGGAATGTCGTACAGCGCGCCAAAGTCCTCCGCGGCGGTGGTGATGCGGCTGGTGTTGCCGTACACCACGAAGGTCCCGGCCTCGGCCTGGGCCCGGGCCACCAGTTCGTCGTGGGTCATCGACTGGCCCGCCTCCACGTCGGCGGCCACGTCTGCAAAAGCGGGGGCGGCGCACAGCAGCAGCGCCAGCGCCAGCAGCAGGGACAGGGTTTTCTTCATCGCGAATGACCTCCCTCAATCAAATCGTTCCCTTAACCCGATTATACCATTCTTTACCGATAGACGCAACACCGTCTGCGGGCGTTCAGCCCTCGCCCCCGGCCGTCGCCTCGTAGATCAGCTCGCCCAGCGTGCGCATCAGGTGCTCCGGCTCCACGGGCTTGTTCAGGTGGGCGTTCATGCCGGCCTGCATGCTCTGCTGCACGTCCTCGTCAAAGGCGTTGGCGGTCAGCGCGATGATCGGTATGCGCTTCGCGTCCGCGCGGTCCAGCGCGCGGATGGCGGCGGCGGCCTCCAGGCCGTCCATCTCCGGCATGCGCACGTCCATCAGTATCGCGTCGTAGTAGCCGGGCTCGTGCTGCGCGAACATGTCCACGGCGATGCGGCCGTTCTCGGCGTGCTCGCTGGTGATCTCCTCCATCTCCAGCAGGTCCATCATGATCTCGGCGTTGATCTCCATGTCCTCGGCCAGCAGTATGCGCCGGCCCGCGAGCTCCGCCCTCGCCTTCTCCTTGAACAGGCCCATGTTGTTGCGGCGGGCGACCCGCTCGAACTCCTCGATCACATTCGACGCGAACAGCGGCTTCGACAGGAAGCTGTCCACGCCCACGCTGTGGGCCTCCTCCTGGATGTCGTCCCAGTTGTAGGCCGTCAGCACCACCACGGTGGTCTCGCTGTCGTGCTGCTCGCGTATGGCCCGGGTGGCCTCCATGCCGTTCATCTCCGGCATGCTCCAGTCCATCAGCACCAGGTTGTAGGGCTGCTGCTTGGTGCGCTGCACCTCCATCATGCGCAGCGCCTCCGCGGCGCTGGTGGTGATGTCCGCCCGGATGCCCACCTCGTCCAGCACCATCCGCGCGTGCTCGGCGGCCACGATGTCGTCGTCCACCACCAGCACGTGCATGCTGCCCGGGTCGATGGCGCTCTGCCCGCCGGCGTTCTTCCGGTCGCAGTTTCTGAGCGTCACCGTCACGGCGAACTCGGTGCCCACGCCCTTCTCGGACTCCACGGCGATGGAGCCGTTCATCATCTCCACGATGCTCTTGGTGATGGCCATGCCCAGGCCCGTGCTGCCAAACTTGTTCTTGCGGCCGCTGTTCTCCTGGGAGAAGGCCTCGAAGATCTTCGGTATGAACTCCTTGTCCATGCCGATGCCGGTGTCCCTGATGCAGAAGCACAGCGTGGACTGGTCCTCGAACACCGCCGTCCGCTCCACCGTCATCGTGACGCTGCCCGGCGCGTCGGTGAACTTGATGGCGTTGGAGAGGATGTTGATCAGGACCTCCTTCAGCTTCATGTCGTCGCCGATGTAGTAGTCGTCCACGCGGCTGTTGATGTGGCACTCGTAGGTCAGGCCCTTGTCGCGGCACTGGGACATGACCATCGTGTTGATCTGCTCCAGCATGCCGCTGAACGAGAACTCCTCGCGCCGCAGCACCAGACGGCCGGACTCGATGCGGCTCATGTCCAGGATGTCGTTGATCAGCCCCAGCAGGTGCCGGGCGCTGCCGCCGATCTTCTCCAGATACTCCCGGGTCTCCGCGTCCAGATTGCTCTTCTTCAGTGCCAGCGTGTCCAGGCCGATGATGGCGTTCATCGGCGTGCGGATCTCGTGGCTCATGTTGGACAGGAACGTGGTCTTGGCCTTGTTGGCCTCCTCGGCCATGGTCAGCGCCTCGGCGAGGGCCTCGTTCTTGGCCATCGACTCGCGGACCTCGGCGTCGATCTCGGTCAGGCCCAGGCCGATGGAGTGCACGATGTGGTCGTTCCGGTCCTCCACCCGGCGCACGCCGGCCATGCGGATCATCTCGTAGTATTCGCGGCCGTCGCGCCGGGCCAGGTAGCGGTAGGCGATCAGCGGCTGCTTTGACAGCGCGTCGCGGATGTTGTCCGGGTCGATGAAGCTGAGGAAGCCCGCCCGGTAGCTCTCGGTGACCGAGGTGTTCGCGTACCAGGTCAGCCGCTCCAGGTACGGGAACTGTATGCCCTCCGGCGTCTGCTCCACGTCGTTTGGGTCGCCCCGGAAGCAGATGCCCACGTCCTCGTCCAGGTTCACGTAGTACACGCAGCGGTAGTCCGACGCCATGGCCGTGATCATGCTGTTCGCCTGGGTGTTCATGTGGCTGACGTGCTGGCGCAGGTCGTTGCGCAGGCCGGCGATGGTGTCCTGCATCTTCAGCATGCTGTCGTTGCGCAGGTCGGACTCGGTGGCGGCCCGGCTGTTCCTCCTGCCGGTGAGCTCGTCCATGTCGTTGGCCAGGTCGTTCAGATTGCCGTTGATCTGCTCGATGCGCATGCCGAAGTGGCGGGTCATGAACAGCGCCAGCACAATGCCGACGGCCAGCGACAGCGCGCAGGCGACGATGATGGTGCGGGTGTTCTGGTTCAGCTGGCTCTCGTACCACGCGGCCTCGAAGTCGACGGCGACCATGCCGCCCACCTTGCCCTGGGAATCGAACACCGGGCTGTAGGCGCTGTAGAAGCGGCCCCACCGGTCCTCGTAGGGCACGCCGTCCACGGCGGCCACGCCCTGGCTGGCGCTGTACAGCGCGTCCGTGCGGACGATGGGCGCGCCGAACTCCGCCGGGTCCACGGGGTCGGAGTCGATGGTGAACGCGAAGCTCCCGTCCCCCAGATCCTGTATGCAGTAGATGTAGGCCAGATTGATGTTGTCCCGGAAGGTGTTCAGCATGTCCACGACCGCCTGGTATTGGGGCGTGCCCCTGTCGCCGGCGGTCAGGCGCTCCAGCACGTCGCCGTCCAGCATGTCCGCCGCCGTGTTGACGACGTCCAGCATGCGCTCGTCGATCTGCGTCTTCATGGCGGCGCGCGACTGCCGCATCAGCGTGATGCCGAGCGCCAGGTTCGTCAAAAGCAGGAACGCCGAGGCGATCAGTATTATTCTCGTGCGCAGTCCAATGCGTTTCATGGTCACACCTCGCTGTGTATCGTCGTCAACGGTCGTTCTCCGCTTCGTAGATCAGCTCGCCCAGCACCTGGTACAGGTTGTTGGGCTCCACGGGCTTGGTGAGGTGGGCGTTCATGCCCGCCTGCAGCGAGCGCTGGACGTCCTCGTCGAAGGCGTTGGCGGTCAGCGCGATGATCGGTATGTGCTTCGCGTCCTCCCGCTTCATGCCGCGGATGGCCGCCGTGGCCTCCAGGCCGTCCATCTCCGGCATGCGCACGTCCATCAGTATGGCCGCGTAGGCGCCCGGGGCGCTGGCGGCGAACATCTGCACAGCCTCCCGGCCGTTCTGGGCGTGGTCGGCCCGCAGGCCCTCCATCTCCAGCACGTCCATCATGATCTCGGCGTTGATCTCCATGTCCTCGGCCAGCAGCACCCGCCGGCCCGACAGGTCCGCCCGCTGCTTCTTCTGGAACAGGGCCATGTTGTTGCGCCGGGCGATGCGCTCGAACTCCTCGATCACCGTGGACGTGAACAGCGGCTTGGTGAGGAAGCTGTCCACGCCCACGCGGTGCGCCTCCTCCTGGATGTCGTCCCAGTTGTAGGCCGTCAGCACCACCACGGTGGTCTCGCTGGAGAACTGCTTGCGGATCTCGGCGGAGGCCTCCAGGCCGTTCATGCCCGGCATGTTCCAGTCCATCAGCACCAGGTTGTAGGGCCGGTGCTTGGTGTGCTGCACCTCCATCATGCGCAGGGCTTCCTCGCCGCTTACGCACACGTCCGCCCGGATGCCCACCTCGTCCAGCACCATCTGCGCGTGCTCGGCGGCGATCCTGTCGTCGTCCACCACCAGCACGTGGAAGGCGCTGGGGTCGATGGCGCGCTCCGCTTCCGCGCTGTCCTGGTCGCAGTTCCTGAGGGTCACCGTCACGGCGAACTCGGTGCCCACGCCCTTCTCGGACTCCACGGCGATGGAGCCGTTCATCAACTCCACGATCCGCTTGGTGATGGCCATGCCCAGGCCCGTGCTGCCGTACTTGCTCTTGTAGCTGCCGTCCTCCTGGGTGAAGGCGTCGAATACCTTCGGTATGAACTCCCGGTCCATGCCCACGCCGGTATCTTTGATGCGGAAGCGCAGCGTGGTCTGGTCCTCGAACGCCACCGTCTTCTCCACCGTCAGCGTGACGCTGCCGGGGGCCTCGGTGAACTTGATGGCGTTGGAGAGTATGTTGATCAGGACCTCCTTCAGCTTCATGACGTCGCCGATGTAGGTCGCGTCCACCTGGTTGAGCACGTGGCATTCGTAGGCCAGGCCCTTGTCGTGGCACTGGGACATGACCATCGTGTTGATCTGCTCCAGCATGCCGCTGAAGGAGAACACCTCGCGGCGCAGCGTCACGCGGCCCGACTCGATGCGGCTCATGTCGAGGATGTCGTTGATCAGCTCCAGCAGGTGCCGGGCGCTGCCGTTGATCTTCTCCAGGTAATCCCGGGTCTGCGCGCTGAGCCCCTCGTCCCGCAGGGCCAGGTTGTCCAGGCCGATGATGGCGTTCATCGGCGTGCGGATCTCGTGGCTCATGCTGGACAGGAAGGTCGTCTTGGCGTTGTTGGCGGCCTCCGCCGAGGTCAGCGCCTCGGCCAGGGCCTCGCTCTTGGCCATGGCGTCGCGCATCTCGGCGTCGACGTCGGTGATGCCCACGATGATGAAGCGCTCGTCGTCCTCCATGCGCGAGACCTTCATGCTCACGTAGGTGGGGCTGTTCTCGCCGCTGAGCCGGTAGGTCATCACGAAGGTGTCCTTCCGGTCCAGCGCCGCCATCAGCGTGCGGCGCTCCATGGCCTTCAGGAACAGCTCGCGGTCGTCGGGGAACACACGCTCGCACAGCGCCGCCTTGCAGTCGCTGAAGAAGTGCCAGCCGCGCTGCGCCTCGGACAGCCCCCGGCCCTCGCTGCCCCGGCGGTACTCGATGAACTCCTCGGTGTCCAGGTTCACGTAGAACATGTCGGTGTAGTCGCGGGCCAGCGTCTGCGCGATGTGGTTGTACATCATGCCGGTGTTGCGGGCGTCCTCATAGGCCTCCTTGGTCATGGCGTGCTCGTGCTGTATGCGCACCATGTCGGTCACGTCCTGGCACATGCCCAGCAGGCACACCCGCCCGGTGGAGTCGATGAACTTCAGCTTGGTCGTCTGAAGCTGGCGCTGGTTGCCGGCGGCGTCCGGCACGTCCTCGAAGAAGATGTAGGGCGTGTCAATGGACAGGGCGATCCTGTCGTCCGCCACGAAGTGGGCCGCCGTCTTCGCGTCAAAGATCTGCGCGTCGGTCAGCCCGGCCACGCCGGCCGGGGTCTCCTTGTGGGCGTAGTTCGCGAAGGCCTGGTTGCAGGCCAGGTAGATGCCGGTGGCGGCGTCCTTGGTGAAGGTCATGCCGGGCATGTTGTCCAGCAGCGCGCTGATGGACTCCTTCAGCTCGGCGATCTTCTTCGCGGCGATGGCCTCGTGCTCCGCCTGGGTCAGGCGCTCGCCCAGCTCCTGGGTCTCCCGGTAGTTGTTCAGCATCATGAATATGATCAGCAAAAACAGGCCCAGCGACACGGCGGTGTAGAGCGTGTTGGTGCTGCTGATGGCCTTGGCCTGCTCCCGCAGGTAGGCCACGCGCTCCTCCCGGACGGCCTCGACGGTGTCGTCCGCCGGGTGGCTCCCGTGGTACTCGAATATGCGCTCCACCGCCTCGTTGGCGGCGTTCTCGGTGGCCCGTGACACCCACATCATCGACGCGAACAGCACCAGCACCAGCAGTATGATCCACACGATGATCCGCTGGCCGTACTCCCGCTCCCGGTCCCGGCGGATCAGCAGCCGGAAGTAGAGCAGCCCCAGCACCGCCCACACGATGAACAGCATGTAGGACTCGGTCTCCATCGCGTGGAAGGGCAGCAGGCCCGGGATCAGCAGCAGCAGCGCGAAGCACACCATCAGCGCGATGCCGGCCACGCCCGTGGCCCGCTCGAGGTGCGCGCCGGCCTTCTGCGCGTGGCGGAACACCGCGTAGGAGATCAGGCCGTAGATCAGCGTGGCGCCCAATGTGGTCACGTCCACGATCCAGCCGATGGCCGTGCGGCCCAGGAAGGGGATGAAGAACGAGATCACGACGACGGCGACGATGGCGACCCCCGGTATGCCGCGGCGGTTCAGCTTCGCCAGCGCCTTCGGGGCCTCGCCCTCGCGGCCCGCCGCGAACAGCAGCCGGCTGAGGGCCAGCATGTTGCCGATCAGGCTGGTCAGTATCACGCCGAACAGCGCCAGCATCAGCACCGTGACGCCGGTCTGGCCCAGGTAATGGTGGGCGGCGTAGAACGCCGGGACCGCCTTGATGCCGTCCAGGTTGCCCATGTCCCGGATGTAGGAGAGCCAGCTGTCGTACTCCGGCGGATAGGCGGACACCGACAGCACCGACACGAACAGGTAGAGCACCGTGGTGATGAGCACCGAGGCGATCAGTATGCCGCGCACCTTTTTGACCGGGAACGCGTATTCCTCCGAGAAGTGGGAGATGTTCTCAAAGCCGATAAAGGCCCAGGGCGATATGGCCGCGATGCGCACGATCTGCGCGAAGGCGCCGGAGCCCTCGGTGTACATCGGGGCGTAGCTGAACGCGGCGTCGTGCCTGAATATCGCGATCACAGCGCACACCGTGAAGCCCGCCGCGAAGGTCAGCGCCGCCACGATCATGATGCTGTTCGGCAGGCGCGCGCTGTTCAGGCACAGCGCCCCGATCAGCACCAGCGCGCCCATCGACAGCAGCGCCTCGCCCAGCCACACCTCGTAGCCGAATATCCGGTACCGGAAGCCGAAGCGGAACGCATTGCCGAGGAAGAACCGGGCGAACAGCGGCAGCGAGGTCATGTTGGCCCACAGTATGGCCAGGTAGGTCAGCAGCACGAACCAGAAGGCCAGGAAGCCCAGATCCTTGCCGGCCACCGCCTTTTCAAAGGTGTAGACGCCGCCCGCGCCGGGGAATTTGCGGATCATGTACTGCAGGTTCCAGGTGATCACGAATATGATCGCCATGCCCAGCAGCAGGCCGAACACCGTACCCAGCAGGCCGGATTTCTGCAAATAGGTGTTGCAGGTGACGATAAACGACCCCCAGCCGATGCTCGTGCCGATGGAGAACGCCCAGACGCCCAGCGGCGTAAAGCCGGCCCGCAGCCCGCCGCCCTTCGCCTCGCGCGAGATGTCATGCCCGTTGTTGTCCATGCCCGTCGCCTTTCCTTCCATGCTGTTTGAGATCGCGCGGGAAAGCGCGCTTTTCGATCAGTTCTTCAGGTCGTTGACGTCCAGTATCGATACGGCGAACTCCGGCGCGCGGCCCTCCGCGATCTGCACATTCAGCCGCTCCTCGGCCATCAGGTAGGCGTGCCGGTTCTTCACGCCAGTCAGCGCGTCGATGTTGGCCTCGATGCGCGCCTGGGCGATGTGCTTCAGGTTCGCCTCCTCCCGGCGGACCTGCGCGTCGATGTCGCTGATGCCCACGATCAGGCGGCGCCCCTCCTTCTCCTCCACCAGGGCCGCCTTCAGCTGCACGTAGAGGGGCCTGCCGTTCATCATCAGCCGGTAGCTGAGCGTAAACAGGCCGTGGCGCTCGATCTCCGAGCGTATGTTCTCCTTCGTAAACGC
>JAFYBB010000214.1 GCA_017540445.1 Clostridia bacterium
GATTCCCCTGACCGCATCCGCCCGATCCCCCGGCAGCGGGTCGTGGAGAAGCTGGACGAATACATGAGCCGGCGGGACTATGCCGGGGCGCAGCGCCACCTGCTGTACTGGCTGGAGGAGGCCCGGCTGGGGGGCGATCTGCGGGGCGAGCTGATGCTGCGAAACGAGCTGGTGGGCCACTGCCGCAAGACCGGAGACCGGGAGGGGGCCCTGGAGAACGCCGGGGCGGCGCTGGCGCTGATTGACCGGCTGGACTTCGGCGGCACGATCAGCGCCGCGACCACCTTTGTGAACGCCGCCACGGCCATGTCGGCCTTCGGCGAACATGAGCGGGCGCTTTCGCTGTTTGAGAAGGCGCGGCACATCTACGAATCCGCGGCGGCGACCGAGCCGCAGCTGCTGGGCGGGCTGTACAACAACATGGCGCTGACCTGCGCGGCGCTGGGCCGCTGGGACGAGGCCGGGGCGCTGTACGACAGGGCCGTCGCCCAGATGGAGAAGGTTCCCGGCGGCGCGCTGGAGATCGCCATCACGTGCCTGAACCGGGCGGACCTGCTGGCGGCGCGGGACGGCCTGGAGGCGGCGGAGCGCGCCATATTTGACCTTTGCGAACGGGCGGTGGCGCTGCTGGACGGGCCGGAGCTGGCCCACGACGGCTACTATGCCTTTGTGTGCGAGAAGTGCGCGCCCACGCTGGACTACTACGGCTGGTTCGACGACGCCCGACGGCTGAGGGAGGAGGCGCGGCGCATCTATGAAGGGGCTTGAGATCGCCCGCGCGTACTATGAGACCTACGGCGCGCCGATGCTGAAGGCGCGGTTTCCACAGCTGCTGCCGCACGTCGCCGCCGGGCTGTTCGGCAGCGGCTCGGAGTGCTTCGGCTACGACGACGACGTGTCCCGGGACCACGACTTCGAGCCGGGCTTCATGCTGCTGCTGCCCGGCGAGGACGTGATCGGCCGCCGGGACGCCTTTTTGCTGGAGCGGGCCTGCGCGGCGCTGCCCCGGGAATTCATGGGCCTGCGCCGGGGGCTGATGCAGCCGGTGGGCGGCCCGCGCCGGGGCGTGATCCGCGCGGCGGATTTCTTCTCGGACAAGGTCGGCGCGCCGGACGGCAGGCTGACCGCGCTGCAGTGGCTGGCCGTGCCGGAGTACGCGCTGGCCGAGGCCGTGAACGGCGATCTGTTCTACGACGGCGACGGCGCGGTGACCGACATCCGGGCGCGGCTGCGGGCGTACCCGGAGGACGTTCGGCGCAAGCGGCTGGCGGGGAACCTGCTGCTGATGGCCCAGTCCGGCCAATACAACTACGCCCGCTGCCTGGCCCACGGCGAAAAGGCCGCCGCCCAGCTGGCCGCGGGCGATTTCGCGCGCCACTGCATGAACGCCGTGTTCCTGCTGAACGGCGTCTACCAGCCCTTCTACAAGTGGGCCTTTCGGGCCATGCGCGCCCTGCCGGCGCTGTCGCTGCTGGCGGAGGTGATGGAGTACCTGCTGACCACCGACAACGAGCCCGCGCAGGCCGCCGAGAAGCGGCGCGTGATCGAGGGCGTCGCCAACGACGTGATCGGTCAGCTGCGCCGCCAGGGCCTGACGAACCTGGACGGCGACGACCTGGAAAAGCACGCCTACGCCGTCAACGACGGGATCGCGGACGGAGAGGTCAGGAATATGCATATACTTGCGGCAATATAGGAGGTATCGCGATGAGCAACAACGAGACCAAAACAGGCGGTCTTCGCCGGGTGAGCCAGCCGGACGGACCGGCGCTGGCGTGGTACGAGGATTCCGGCATCGGCCTGATCGAACAGGACGGCCTGTACTTCAAGGACATGGCCCGCACGGGCGCGCTGTTGCCCTACGAGGACTGGCGGCTGCCCGCCGGGGAGCGGGCGCGGGACCTGGCGGCGCGGCTGAGCGCCGAGCAGATCGCGGGCCTGATGCTGTATTCGCCCCACCAGGCGGTGCCGTCCCGGGCGGGCGGGCCCTTCTCCGGCACCTTCGACGGCGCGGCCTGGGAGGCGTCCGGGCAGGCGGCCTGGGCGCTGTCGGACCAGCAGCGGGCGTTTTTGGAGCGGGACCACATCCGCCACATACTGATGACCACCGTGGACGACGCCGCCACCGCGGCCCGCTGGAGCAACAATCTGCAGCGCCTGGCGGAGAAGTTGCCCTTCGCGATACCGGTGAACATCTCCTCCGACCCGCGCAGCGGCGCGAAGGCCTCGGGGGCGGAGTTCCGGACCGCCGGTCGGGACGTGAGCAAGTGGCCCGAGGGCATCGGCTTCGCGGCCTGCTTCGACCCCCGGGTGGTGAAGCAGTTCGCCCACGACGCGTCGCTGGAGTACCGGGCGCTGGGCATCACCACGGCGCTGGGGCCGCAGATCGACCTGTGCACCGAGCCCCGCTGGATGCGCTTTGCCGACACGCTGGGCATGCAGGTGGAGGACGTGAAGGCGCTGGTGAAGGCCTACTGCGACGGCATGCAGACCACCGAGGGCAGCCCGGACGGCTGGGGCCGGGACAGCGTGAACGCCATGGTGAAGCACTGGCCCGGCGGCGGCACCGGCGAGGGCGGGCGCGACGCCCACTACGCCTACGGCAAGTACGCAGTGTACCCGGCGGGCAACGCCGAGGCGCACGCGAAGCCGTTTACCGAGGCGGCCTTCAAATTGGACGGCCCCACCGGCTGCGCGTCGGCGGTGATGCCCTACTACACGGTGTCCTGGGGCCTGGACACAAAGAACGGCAAGAACGTGGGCAACGCCTACAGCGAATACCTGATCCGCGACCTGCTGCGGGAGAAGTACGGCTTTAGCGGCGTGGTGTGCACCGACTGGGGCATCACGAAGGACCCGGACCCCACCGTCGGTTCCTTCGGCAGCCGCTGCTACAACATGGAGCAGTACACCGAGCCGGAGCGCATGCTGATCGCGATCATGAACGGCGTCGACCAGTTCGGCGGCAACGACGACCCCGCCCCGGTGCTCGAGGCCTACCGGCTGGGCTGCGAAAAATACGGCGAGGCGGCCATGCGCGCCCGCATGGAGGCCGCCGCCGCGCGGCTGCTGACCAACATCTTCCGCTGCGGCCTGTTCGAGGACCCGTACCTGGACCCCAAGGCCTCCGAGGCGGTGGTGGGCTGTAAAGCGTTTTGTGAGCACGGCGAGCGGGCCCAGCGCCGGAGCGTGGTGCTGCTGAAGAACCGGCCCGGGTGCCTGCCGCTGCGGGAGGGGCTGAAGATCTACGTGCCCGTCCGGCACATCGGCCCGTCGAAGACGTTCTTCCGGAGCGACGCGCCCGCCTGTGACGAGGACCCCGTGACCGACGAGGTCATCGGCGCCTACGGCACCCGGGTGGCGACGCCCCAGGAGGCCGACGCGGCCATCGTGTTCGCGGAGAGCCCCGCCTGCAACCCCTATTCGGAGGCGGACGTGCGCGCCGGCGGCAACGGCTATCTGCCCATCACGCTGCAGTACCGGCCCTACACCGCCAGCGCCGCCCGGCCGGTCAGCATCGCCGGCGGCGACTTCCGCGAGGATTTCACCAACCGCAGCTATCGGGGCAAGACCAACACCGCCTACAACGAGGCGGACCTGGACAACATCCTCGAATGCCGCCGGGCCATGCCGGGCAAGCCGGTGATCGTGGTGGAGACGCTTTCCAACCCGATGGTGGTGGCCGAGTTCGAGGGCGAGGCCGACGCGCTGATCGCCGAGTTCGGCGTGTCCCGCGCCGCCGTGCTGGACGTGATCTTCGGCCGCTTCGCGCCCAGGGGACGCCTGCCTATGCAGCTGCCCAAGGACATGGAGACCGTCGAGCGCCACTGCGAGGACAGGGCCCTGGACCTGGAGCCCCATGTGGACGAGTTCGGGAATGTGTATGATTATGGGTTTGGGATCGGGTATGACGGGGGGAGAATAGGCAATAGGGATTAGGCAATAGGCAATAGGATTGAGTTAGGAGTTAGGAGTTAGGAGTGAGGAGTACTGAATGGCTGACCAGTGCTCCTCACTTCTAACTCCTAACTTCTCACTCCACGATGATTGCGTTGCACATGTGGTACTTTGCCGTGGTCTCGGTGTGTAGCCCTTTATACTGCAGGCGGGGCTGCCGGTCAATTTTGTCTGACAGTTGACGGACAGGCGGTTTTTGCGTTATCAAATTGAGACAATCCGCCCAACGGCCCGGGGATGTGGTATAATGACAGGTGGACGCATACTGTCATTCAAAGGGGGTGCGGCGTATGGCGCGCATCGGCGGCTTTAACCTGGGCAAGCGGCGCGAGGAGCTGTTGGCGGGCTACGAGGGCGAAGAGCCCTACATGCCCGGCGGCTATGAGACGCCCTATGACGGCGAAGAGCCCTACATGCCGGAGCGCTACGACGAGCCCTATGACGACGCCCCCTACGACGACGGTGACTATGACGAGGATTACGACGACGGCTATGGCGACGGGGATGGCTACGGCTACGACGACGGCTACGGCTACGACGGCGAGGGCAGCCGCTACGACGACGACTACGGCTACGACGACGCCTATGGCTACGAGGACGTCGACCCCGAGGACGGGTACGGCGGCCCCGCGCCCTATTACGACGCGCCGGAATACGTGGAAGAGCGGACCTATCCCGCCGGCGGCCTCGGGGCGCTGCTGCGCTACGTGGACGAGAACGAGTGGGTGACGTGGCTGCTGCTTCTTGTGCTGCCGCCGCTGGGCATATTCATGCTGTGGCGCAGGGGACGGTTCAACAGCCCCTCCGGGGTCGTGCTGGGGGTGCTGGGCGCGCTGTGGTTCGCGGCATTGATGATACTGCTGATCCTGAAGCCCTTCCGTCCCGCCGGCGACACCACCATCACGCCCCAGCCCGTGGGCGCGGCGATGCTGGCGGCCCCCCAGGCCGACGCCGCGACGGAGGAGGCCGCGCCGGTCTCGTCGGTGATCTCCGCCGAGGAGGTGGACGAGGCCAACGCCGTATACGTGGTGCCGGACATGCCCTACTACCACCAGGATAACGCCTGCCAGGCGATCCCCGCCGACAGCTCGGTCAACCGCATCTCCCGCAACACGGCCATCGAAAACAGCCTGATGGCCTGCCCGTACTGCCTGGCCGGGCAGTACAGCGACGGCATGTGGGACCTGGTGTTCGTCAACGACGACATCACCGACAAGAGCAACATGCAGGTCTATTGCTCGGCCTTCAACAGCCACTTCCACACCGACGGCACCTGCAGCGACATCGGCGCAGACGCCCACGCGGTGGGCCTGAAGGAAGCGCTGCTGATGGCCAAGACCGCCTGCGACGTGTGCTGCCCCGACGCCGGCCGCCAGGTGTACTGCACGCTGGACGGCAGCTACTACCACGTGGAGCCGCTGTGCTCGGGCATGCGCAACGCCAGCCAGGTGACCTATGCCGAGGCGCGGGTCACCGGCAAGAAGCGCTGCCCGGTGTGCATCGGCGGCGAGGACGAGACGGAGACCGATGTCGCGGCCAGCGGCTATTACGTCTACGCCACCGCCAACGGCGCCTTCTACCACATCAACGCCACCTGCTCCGGCATGAAGAACGCCCGGCAGGTGCTGCTGTCGGAGATGATCAAAAAGGGCCGCCCGCCCTGCCCGGTGTGCTGCCCCGACGCCGAGACCGCGGTGTACGCCGAGGACGGCAACCCCTATTACCACTCCTACGCCTCCTGCTCGGGCATGACCCACGCCACCCAGGGCATACTGGTCAACGCCCTCGCCGCCGGCCTGACCCGCTGCCCGGTGTGCTGGACGACGGGGAAGTAGCCGGCAGCCAGTAGGGGCGCCGATGCGGCGCCCGCCCGGCGACGGGAGAGGGAGAGGGGAGTGAGGAATGAGGAATGAGGAGTGAGGAATTCAGGTGCAAATCCCTGCGGGATTTGTTTGATTAAAGAGGGACCGGATTGCCACGTCGGCCTCACTGACGTTCGGCCTCCTCGCAATGACAGCGATCGAAGCATAACATTGTGCTTCGATCGCTGTCATTGCGAGGAGCGACGCAGGAGCGACGTGGCAATCCGGTCCTTATGAATCAAAGAAATCCGTCAGGATTTCCACCACAATTCCTCATTCCTCATACTATTCTCAATCTAAAACACAACATTGAATCCAATGCCTACAGGTGATGCTCTTAACCAAATCATTGGTCAAAAGGCAAATGGTATCACACAACCTGTCAACGACATGATTTAGCGTTTTGAAGATTTCGTTTCTGAA
>JAFYBB010000215.1 GCA_017540445.1 Clostridia bacterium
CTTACGCCTGCTCCAGCGCCTGGGCGATGTCGGCGATCAGGTCGGCGGCGTCCTCCAGGCCGCAGCTGACGCGGATCAGGCCGGCGGGCACGCCGGCGGCCTTCAGCTGCTCGTCGGTCATCTGGCGGTGGGTGCTGCTGGCGGGGTTCAGGCAGCAGCTGCGGGCGTCGGCCACGTGGGTCTCGATGGCGCACAGCTTCAGCGCCTTCATGAACCGGCTGGCCGCCTCGCGGCCGCCCTTCAATTCAAAGCTGACCACGCCGCAGGAGCCGTTGGGCAGGTACTTCTGCGCCCGGGCGTGATAGGGGCTGTCCGGCAGGCCGCAGTAGCTGACGGCGCTGACCTTCTCGTGCCCGTGCAGGTATTCGGCCACGGCCTGGCCGTTCTCGCAGTGGCGCTTCATGCGCACGTGCAGGCTCTCCAGGCCCAGGTTCAGGTAGAAGGCGTTCTGGGGCGACTGGATCGACCCGAAGTCGCGCATCAGCTGGGCGGTGCACTTGGTGATGAACGCGCCGCCCAGGCCGAACTTCTCGGCGTAGGTGATGCCGTGGTAGCTGTCGTCCGGCGTGCACAGCCCGGGGAACTTGTCGGCGTGGGCCATCCAGTCGAATTTGCCGCCGTCCACGATGGCGCCGCCGACGCCCACGCCGTGGCCGTCCATGTACTTGGTGGTGGAGTGGGTCACGATGTCCGCGCCCCACTCGAAGGGCCGGCAGTTGACGGGCGTGGCGAAGGTGTTGTCGATGATCAGCGGCACGCCGTGGGCGTGGGCCGCCCGGGCGAACTGGCCGATGTCCAGCACCGTCAGCGCCGGGTTGGCGATGGTCTCGCCGAACACGGCCTTCGTGTTGGGCCGGAAGGCGGCCTCCAGCTCTTCGTCGGTGCAGTCGGGCGACACGAACGTGAAGTCGATGCCCATCTTCGCCATCGTCACCGAGAACAGGTTGAACGTGCCGCCGTAGATCGTCGAGGCGGACACCACGTGGTCGCCGCTGGAGGCGATGTTGAACACCGCGAAGAAGTTGGCCGCCTGGCCGGAGGAGGTGAGCATCGCGGCGGTGCCGCCCTCCAGCTCGCAGATCTTCGCCGCCACGTAGTCGTTGGTGGGGTTCTGCAGGCGGGTATAGAAATAGCCGCTGGCCTCCAGGTCGAACAGCTTGCCCATGTCCTCGCTGGTGTCGTACTTGAAGGTGGTGGACTGGACGATCGGAATCTGACGGGGTTCGCCGTTGCCCGGCGTGTAGCCGCCCTGCACGCAGGACGTGCCGATGCCTCGATTGCGCATGGATGAAGCCTCCTTGTGTTCCATAGGATTTATCGCGTCCCCGGAAGGGGATTTTCAGGGTAAGGCGGGCCTGGATACCCGCTATTTGCCGGCGGCCCGCGCCCGGAAGAACCGCTCCGCGCCCAGGTAGCAGACCTCCGCCAGCAGTATGCCCGCGGCGACGTCCGCCAGCACGTGCTGCTTCACGGTGAGCGTGGACAGGCAGATGGCGGCCGCGATGGCCAGGGAGACCCACTTGTACCATTTCGGGACGCGCGGGTTCTTCCGGGCCTCGATCCAGCAGAGCCAGCTTTCAAAGCAGTGTATGGACGGCAGCAGGTTGTCCGCCGCGTCCAGCCGGTAGGTCAGCCGCAGTATCCAGTCGCACAGCCCGGTGCCGGTGACCTCGGGCCGCGCCATCGTGGTGGGCAGGCATACGAAAAACAGAAAGCACACCGCCTCGCCGAGCACGTGCGCCGCGATCATCGGGCTGTGGCCGCCCTTCCGGTTCCCGGCGCCGATGAAGTAATTGACGATCCAGAACAGCACCCCGCCGAAGTAGATCAGTATCGTCCACGGCAGCAGGGGGATCGCGGCGTCCAGCCCGGTGGCGAGGCAGCGATGGTACATGTTCCGGGAGAGCAGCTTGCCGCCGTAGTAGGCGACGCCGTTGACGATGGCCGCCTGGACCACCAGCAGTATCTCGTATCGGTTTTTTTCGATGAATTTTCGCATAGACGCGTCTGTTATTTCTCCTCCAGGTATTTGAGCAGCTTGCGCTTGATGCGCTGCAGGGCGTTGTCGATGCTCTTGACGTGGCGGTGCATCTCCCCGGCGATCTCCACGTAGCTCTTGCCATCCATGTAGCGCACCAGCACCTCCTTCTCCAGGTCGGAGAGCATCTGGCCGATCCGGCCCTCGATCTGGGTCAGGTCCTCCCGGTCGATGATCATGTCCTCCGGGTTGGACCGGCTCTCCTCGGTGATCACGTCCAGCAGCGTGCGGTCCGAGTCCTCCTCGTAGATCGGGCGGTTCAGCGAGATGTAGCTGTTCAGCGGTATGTGCTTCTGGCGGGTGGCGGTCTTGATGGCGGTGATGATCTGCCGGGTGACGCACAGCTCCGCGAACGCCCGGAACGAGGAAAGCCGCTCCGCGCGGTAGTCGCGGATCGCCTTGTACAGGCCGATCATGCCCTCCTGCACGATGTCCTCGTGGTCTGCGCCGATCAGGAAGTAGCTGCGCGCCTTCGTGCGAACGAAGTTCTTGTACTTGTTCAGCAGGTATTCCAGCGCCGCGCCGTCCGCGTCCTGGGCCAGCAGCACGATCTGCTCGTCCGTCATGCCCTCAAAATCCTGGTTCGTATACATCGTATCCCCCGATTGCCCTTTTCTTTTCGCATATCCTCCCGCCGCGCTATCCGCGCCGGGCGCGGACGACCTGGTACATCAGGATGCCCGCCGCCACGGAGGCGTTCAGCGATTCGATGCTGCCCATCATCGGCAGCGACACCGTGCGGTCGCACTTTTCCAGCGTCAGCCGCGCGACGCCCTCGCCCTCCGAGCCGATCACCAGCGCCACGGGGCCGGACAGGTCGGCCTTCAGCGCGTCCTCGCCGTCCATGGCCGTGCCGATGACCCAGACGTTTCTTGCCTTCAGCTCGTCGATGACCCGGTTCAGGTTCTTCACCCGGGCCACCGGCATGTGGTTCAGCGCCCCGGCCGCCGCCTTGGCCGCCGCCGGCGTCAGCCCCGCCGCCCGGCGCTCCGGGATCACCACGCCGTGGGCCCCGGCGCACTCCGCCGAGCGCACGATCGCGCCCAGGTTGTGGGGGTCGGTGATGCCGTCCAGCAGCACCAGGAAGGGGTCCTCGCCCTTTTCCGCCGCCGCCGCCAGCATGTCCTCCACCTGCACATAGGGCACCGCCGCCACGTAGGCCAGCATGCCCTGGTGGGCCGGATACAGCTGATCCAGCCGCGCCCTGTCCACCTGCTGCACCACCGCGCCGGCCTGGCGGGCCATGCCCACGATCTCCCGGGCCGCCCCGGACAGCTCGCCCGCGGCCACCAGCAGCTTCTCCACCGGCCGCCCGGCCTTCAGCGCCTCGCGGATCGGGTTGCGCCCCGCCAGCACGCTGCCGTCCTCCGGCAATATCTCCCCGGCCTCCGGCGCATCCTCCCGCTTGTACTGCCGCGCCCCCGTAGGCGCGCGGTAAGCCGGACCGCGGTGGAGTGTGGAGTGTGAAGAGTGGAGAGTGGAGTGTGAAGAGTGGAGAGTGGAGTTGCCGGTATAGACCGACGCTTCCTGCTCATGATGCTCTCCATCCGCGTCCACCTGCTGTGCCCGGGGCACGTTTTTTTCGATTTTTCCCACGCGGGGGGCGTTGCCCGCGGCGCCCGGATACACGCGCCGCCCCGCGCCCTGCGTCCGGTTCCCGGAATAAGACCTCCGCCGGTCATTGTCATTGGCCATTATATCTCTCCTCTGGCTGCTGGTTACTGGCTGTCATATGCGTCAGGCGTTGGGAGTACAGATCAGCCGTTCAGTGCTCCTCACTCCTCACTCCTCATTCCTCACTCTTCCGGCTACTCCCTAATTCCATCACCGCCATCCCCAGCACCTCGTTCATCCTGTCGCGCTGGCCGGTGACGTACAGCCAGCCGATCAGGGCCTCCAGGGCGGTGGCGTGGTGGTACTCGCCGATATCGGCGTTCTTCGGCGGGCTCTGGTGGGCGTTGCGGGCGCGGCGCACCACGTCCAGCTCGGCCTCGGTCAGCTTGTCCCGGACGCGCTCCAGCGCCTCGCTCTGGGCGTGGGCGCACACCAGCGAGATCGCCCGGCTGTGCATCGCCTTCACCCGGCCGCCCCCGGCGATCAGGCGCTCCCGCACGTACAGGTCGTACAGCGAATCCCCCAGCCAGGCCAGCTCCAGCGAGCCGGGCAGCGCACCGTGTTCAAAGTCGAAAACCATCGCGTCATCTTTCCCGGCCTGCAAGCGCACATCTCCCCGATTAACAGATATCTGCATTATACCAGAAAAGCGGCGATACCACAAGCATTTTGGCCTTCCCGGGGCCGCGCCTCTTGCGCAACGGCGTGCCTTTACTGTATAATATGCACAGATTTAACCATTCCGGGGGTGCGCCGATGGATCTCAACAGAATTGTCGAATACAGAAACCGCGTCGTCCGGGCCGTGTCCCGGGCCATCGTGGGCAAGGACGACGCGATCGAGATGGTGCTGATCTGCCACCTGTGCGGCGGCCATGTGCTGCTGGAGGACGTGCCCGGCACGGGCAAGACGATGCTGCTGCGGGCCTTCGCCCAGGCCATCGGCGGCAGCTTCAGCCGGGTGCAGTTCACGCCGGACCTGCAGCCCTCCGACCTGACGGGCATCAACTTCTACAGCCAGAAGGAGGGCGAATTCCGCTTCCGGCCCGGGCCGCTGTTCAGCGACATCGTGCTGGCGGACGAGGTGAACCGCGCCACGCCCCGCACCCAGGCCGCGCTGCTGGAGGCCATGCAGGAGCGGCAGATCACCGTGGACGGCGTCACCCACCCGCTGGGGGCGCGCTTCATGGTGATGGCCACCCAGAACCCGCTGGAGTCCTACGGCACGTTCCCGCTGCCGGAGGCCCAGGTGGACCGCTTCTTCATGCGGCTGTCGCTGGGCTACATGCAGCGCTCCGAGGAGCTGTCCGTGCTGCGGCGGGAGGACACCGTGGACATCATCGCCGGCATCGAGCCGGTGGTCACGGACCGGGACACCGAATTCGTCCGCGGCCAGTGCCGTCAGGTGCAGGTCGCCGACGCGGTGGCGGACTATCTGATGGACCTGGTGGAGGGCACCCGCGGCCCGGACTTCGGCTGCGGCGTGTCCACCCGCGGGGCCATCGCGCTGTACCGGTCGGTGCAGGTCGCGGCGGCGCTGGCCGGGCGGGACTACGCCACCCCGGAGGACATCCGCCGGATGGCGCCCGCGGTGCTCGCCCACCGGGTGTGCGCCGGGGCCGGGCTGAAGCGCGCGGACGCCGAGGCGCGGCTGATGGCGCTGGTGGACCGCGTGCCGGTGCCGGTCGAGGAACTGCCGTGATACCGTTTCTGCTGATGCTGGCGGCGGTGATCGCCGGGTGCGAGATCTGGTCGCTGCGCCGGGGCCTGGACGGCGTGGAATACGACCTGCGCCTGTCCAGGCCGGTGGCGGAGGCGGATGAGCCATTGCAGATGATCACCGTCATCACCAACCGGCGGCGGCGCTTTCTGCCGTTCATCCGCCTGAACGAAAACGCGCCCGACGGCATGGTCACCGCGGGCGACCTGCGCCCCGAGGACATCAAAAACCACCGGGCGCTGCTGCGCGGCACCGTCTACATGATGCCCCGCCAGCGGCTGACCCGCCGCACCGATTTCAGCATGCCCCGGCGCGGGCGCTACCTGTTTCTCGGCGCGACGCTGGAGGGCGGCGACTTCATGGGCCTGAGCACCGCGCCCCGGTCCATGCCGCTGAGCCGCGAGCTGGTGATACTGCCCCCGCCGATCCCGCCGGAGGACCTGCGCCGGCTGATGGGCGGCTGGCTGGGCGAGCGCTCCGTGAACCGCTTCATCATGGAGGACCCGGTGCTGACCCTGGGCTATCGGGACTACACCGGCCGCGAGCCGATGAAGCAGATCTCCTGGACGCAGACCGCGCGGCTGGACCGCATGACGGTGCGCTGCCAGGACTACACGGTGGAGCGCACCGTGACCGTGATGTTCAACGCCCATACCTTCACCTTCGGCCACTACGGCCAGGCCATGCTGGAGCGGGCGCTGTCGCTGTGCCGGAGCGTCTGCGAGGCCCTGGAGGACATGCGCGCGCCCTACGCGCTGATCACGAACCTGCGCTGCCTCGGCGCGCCGGACGGCTTCGGCGAGGTGGGCGACGGGCTGGGCCGGGCGCACCTGATGACGGCGCTGGAGGGGCTGGGCCGGGCGGATTTCGACCACCGGGACACGCTGGAGGGCCTGTTCGACCGGGCGCTGTCCCGCGCCGCGCCGGGCCGCGGGCACATCTTCATCACCCCCGTGCGCAACGACGTGCACCCCGACCTGATCGGGCGCCTGCGCGCCGCGACGGGGGAGGAACCGCTGGTGATCACGGCGGATGCGGACCGTTGACCGCCGTGAGATCTGAAAATATCCGTTGACCGAAGCAAGAAGGGAGGTTTCGGCATGTCCCTGGCCTACGCGCTGCCGTTTTTCTGCGACATGATGCTGTACTTTGCCGCGCTGGGCCTGTTCGGGCTGCTGAGCGGCTGCCGGCGGTCGTTGCTGGGCGTGCCGGCGCTGCTGCTGGCGGCCTGCTGGCTGAGCCACCGGCTCATGGGGCACAGGCGCCCCCGCATGCGCTACGCGCCGATGGCCGTGGTCCTGCCCTGCCTGCTGATCGCCGGGAACGGGGCGGGGCGGCTGGCGTCGCTGCCGATGCTGGCCTACCTGCCGCTGTACGTGTTCAACAACCGGCGCGCGCCGGACTACGACTACGCCGCGGACCGCTTCCGCCACAGCCTGATCGTCGCGGGCGCGCTGCTGTTCATGGCCGCGCTGATCCGATCCCGCAACTGGAAGCAGGGCCTGCCCTTCCTGTTCATGTACTTCACGCTGAACATGGCGCTGCTGCGGCTGCTGCGCCACGACGACGCCGTCGCCCGGTCCCGGCGCTTCCGGGTGCTGAATCTGTCGGGCGTGGCCGCCGTGTGCGTCGCGGGCTTCGCGCTGTCCCAGCCGGCGATCGTCGCCGCGGTTCGGGCCGCGTGGCGCTGGTTCACGGAGAACGTGCTGCTGAACCTGCTGGCGCTGGTGCTGTATCTGGTGCAGCTGGTGCTGTACGCCGCGGCCTGGCTGCTGTCCCGGATCCCCGGCCTCATGCCCGAGAGCGCGGAAATCCCCCCGGCGCTCCCGGAGGGCCCCGCCCAGCCGAACCTGAGCGGCGCCCTGCTGCAGACCCGGGCGCTGCCGCCCGCGGTGCGCTACATCCTGCAGGGCGCCGGCATACTGCTGCTGGCGCTGGCCACGCTGGCGGTGCTGCGGGCGCTGTCCCGCCGGGTAGCGCGGACCGGGCTGCCCACGGGCACGGACGTGCGGGAGTCCCTGGAGGACGAGGCGCCGCGGCAGCCCGGCGCGCGGGGCCTGCGCCGCACGCCGGAGGCGGGCGTGCGGAAGCAGTACCGCCGGGCGCTTCTGCTGCTGCGCGCCCGGGGCGGCCGGGTATCGCCGACCATGAACACGCTTCAAATACAGGATGAAAACGCCGACAGGGCCGACCCTGAAGCCATGGCCGAGCTCCGGGCGCTGTACCTGCCCGTGCGCTACGGCAACCGCACCGCCTCCCGGGAGGACCTCCGTCGCGCCCAGGCGGCCCTCGACCGCATGAAAAAAGGTTCTTCACGTTTTCTTGTGGGATGACAACGGACTCCCTCAGTCAGCCTGCGGCTGCCAGCTCCCTCTGAGAGGGAGCCTTTTGGCGGCGAAACGGGCCAAAGCCTCCCTCTCAGAGGGAGGTGGCTCGGCGTA
>JAFYBB010000216.1 GCA_017540445.1 Clostridia bacterium
GCGGCGCCATCGCCATCGGCGAGGCTTACACCGTCACCGTCAAAAATGCGCAGTTTACCGGCAATAAGGCGCAAAACGGCGGTGCGGTCTACATCGCGAACAGCACTGTCGGAATGCAGAACGCCGTGTTTACGAAGAATGAGGCGACCCAGAACGGCGGCGCGGTCTACGCGGCGGCGGGCGCTGACGTGACCGTTGACCACGGCACCGTTGGCGGAACCTCGAACAGCGTGGGCAACAAGGCGGTCAATGGCGCGGGCTTCTACGTTGGCGGCGCCCTGTCCATGGTCGGCGGTACGGTTTCCTACAATAATGCCAGCAACCTCGGCGGCGCGGCCTACGTGGCAGGCGGCGGCGCATTCTCAATGGTCGGCGGTACCGTGAACTACAATAGCGCCAGCGGCAGCGACGGCGGCGCGATCAACATCGAAGGCGAAAATGCCAGGCTGTACTTCTCCGGCGCGCCCGTGGTTTTCGACAACCCCAGCGCGACGGAGGGCGTCCAGCAAAAGAACGTGGTGCTCAGCGTCGACAATACCGGCGTCATCAATACGGCGGGTGCCGGCCTGACGGGCGGTACCGTTGGCGTGTATGTGACAGATGCGTTTGTCGATGACCATGGCAACTACGACATGCCCTTCGGCACATTCGGCGAGCGGGATACCCGCGCGTTTGCCATGCGATTTGTCAACGACCGGAATCTGGCGCTGTATGGCGTCAGCAAGGCCGAAAATGATTCCAGAATACACTGGAACGACGCCGTGTGCAAGCTGACGGACGGCAGCGATCAGCTGCTCTACAAGCAGGTCACCATCAATGGCAGGAAGATCAAGGTTCCCGCGCTGTATGAAACCCTTCAGGGTGGTTTTGACGCCGCGGCGGGAAGCCTCTACCTGAATGGCGCCGTATACGGTGACAATTCGGTCAAGCTGAAGATGATGAAGGACTACACGGTGACTAAGACGGTGACCACCTCCGTGAAGCGGGCGGTCACGCTCACCACGGCGGAGACGAACAGCAGCGATACGTTCAGCTATAAATCGCAACGCGACGGCTATGTCGGCCCGGCCATCATCACCCATGGCGGCTTTGAGGGAAGAATGCTTGAGTCTGCCGGAACGCTGAACATCGAGACAATCGATCTGGACGGCGCTGATATAGAAAACGGCGGCATACTGAAGGTGACCGGCGGCACGGTTACCGTCGGTACAGACGCGTTGCTGCACAACGGTTGTGCGGAAAAGGGCGGCGCGATCGAGCTGGTTGCCGGCAAGCTGGATGTGACCGGCGGCAGCATCAAAGAAAACAGCGCGACCGACGGCGGCGCGGTGTATCTGAAAAACAACGCCACGCTGACCATGACCGGCGGCAGAATCACCGGCAATACCGTGACGAGCGGGACCTCCGGTGCAATAGACGTGGCGAATGCCAATAGTCGTCTGTATTTCGCTGGCAGCGCGTTTGTGTATGATAATATAGTGAACGGTCAGCAGCGGAACGTTGCGCTGAAGGCGGATAGCGATAAAGTCATTCATACGACGGCGCAAGGTCTGTCTGACACTGCAAAGATCGGCGTCTATACGCCGGGCGATATGCTCGAAAAGCACGGCTTGCCGGGCCTGTCCTTCGGCGCCTTTGCCAGTGCCTCCAATCTGAACAGCTTTATCAACGACCGGAACACAAACTGGACCGGTATGAAGCTGGACGATTCGCTGATCTACTGGGGTCCGGTGATCGCGCGCGTTTCCAATGACGGCGGGACAACCTGGCGCTACTTCGGCGTGCTGCAAACCGTGACCGAGAACGCCATGCAGATCCCCGGAGCGTTCGAGTACGCGAACGGACTGACCGGTGATACGCTCATCGAAACCCTGTTGCAGAGCGCTGTTATCGGCGATGTGGACAGGTATGCCCTGACGCATGAGGTGACATTCAATGCGAATCACAAGGTCACCCTTCAGACGACCAGCGATGTGCGCTGGAACGCATCGGGCTTTACCTCCGCCATCACCCGTGGCTTTAATAACGACAGTATGTTTAAAGCACAATCGGGTGCGTTGACCGTTGAGAACATCATACTGGACGGCGGCAAAAAGTCCAGCGGAGGATATACCACCGATGCCAACGGCGCCATCATCCGTGTGATGGCCGGAATCCTGACCGTCACCGACGGGGCGACGTTGCGAAACGCTGAAACCACTGCCAACGGCGGTGCGGTGTACGTGGCGGCGAACGCGACTATGATCATGACAGGCGGCACGATCAGCGGCAACACCGCCGACACCGCGGGCGCAGGCATTTACCTGGCGAAGGGGAGTACGCTGAAGCTGTCGGACGATCCGAGCTTCGGCACAGGCAACTATTTGAGCGATGACCTTACCGGCGAACAGACCAACGGCAAAGAGGCCTACTCCAAGGCGCGCCAGGATATCTGGGTTGCCGAGACGGAAGAAGCCCCCGCGTCCATCAAACTGACGGGCAGCCTGACGGGTGCGGCGGGTTCCATCTGGGTATGGGCCGACCACAAGAATCATTATCTCACGACGAAACCGTTCGCCGTCATCCAGAATGGCGTTACGATCAGTGATCAAACATACCTCCGCTTCCGCAACGCGCGGCCCGACGGCCAGACGCTGTGCGACGGCAACTACTTGACGGGCGGCACGGGAGATAATTCCGGTTACATCTACTGGACCAGCAACGTCAGCTTCAGTTTCATGAAGTATTACAAGGCGTATGGTGATACAGCCGAAGAAGTGGCCCTGCCCGGCGCAGAGTTCGCGCTGTATACGAATGAGTCCTGCACGACGGCCCTCACGCTGAACGGAACAGCGGTCAAAGCCACCTCCTCCAGCGGCACGGATGATGCCGGCAAGGTCTTGTTCGAGAACCTGCCGTTGGGCGTCTACTATATGAAGGAGACGGATGTTCCGACGGTGGACGCGAGCAATAATGCGATCTACATCGCGCGGGAGAATATCACCTACAGGATCAGGTTGACACTCAATAGCACTCAGGACGGAATCGACAGGACCCTGGAATACCTGAGCGGCGGTGGCAACGCATGGCAGTCGGTGGAAAAGACGTCAGACGAATACCGCGTCGTCAATCGCCAGGCCGTCTGCAAGGCGACGGATGCGGATGGGAACATGCTGTACAAGGATGCCGCGTACACCGTTCCCGCGGTCTATGACGCGCTGAACAGCGATGTGCTCAACGGTACCACACTGTACGCGAGCGGGAATCCATCCCCCTATTCCGGCGGGTATTGCATCAAGATGCTCATTCCCGAGTATACGCTGTCCGCCGCACTGACGCTGAACACCGGCAAGACCGTGACCCTGACCACCGCGGGGAAGACGGACGGCCAATATCCGTATACCGGAGGCACAGGCGTTGCGACCATCACCCGCGGCTTCGACAACAGCAGCATGATCGCCTCCAGCGGCACGCTGACGGTGAAGGACATTACGCTGGACGGCGGCAAGGGAAGCGGCACGACGCCCGAGCATTCCACAACGGCCAACGGCGGCATCGTCAATGTCGCGGCGGGCAGCCTGACCGTTGAAAGCGGCGCCACGCTGCAAAACAGCGTCGCCACCAGCACCGGCAACGGCGGCGCATTGTACGTGGCAAATGGCGCGACCATGACCATGACCGGCGGCAGTATCACCGGCAATAGCGCGACCAACGGCGGCGCGGTCGGCGTCGGCGGAGCCGATTCAAGGCTGTACTTCGGCGGCGATGCCTCTGTCACCGGCAATACCGGCGGCGTTAGCGGCACGGAAGCCAGGAATGTCTTCCTGGATCAGGACAGCAAGCAGATCATCCAGACGAAATCTGCCAGCCCCCTGACCGAGGCGGCCGTGATCGGCGTGTACGTGCCGGATACCGCGATCGAAGGGACCGGCGACGGAACTGAGGCGGATCCATATGAGACGCTGTACCACCGGTACGGCGTAGCCGGCGCGTCCTTCGGCACCTACGAAAGCAATGCGCATCTGAATGCGTTTGTGAACGACCGGAACGGCCTGACGGGCACGTCCTCCGCGGAGCGCGGCACGGACATCTTCTGGGGCGGCACAGCGGCCTACCTCAGGATCACGAATGATTCCAGCCAGGCGCTGTCGTTCAAGGTCTATATCGATGGCGGCGCTTACCGCGAGGATATCCGCAGGCGCGGCGACAAACATCAAAGGGCGATCAAGGCTGCCCATGACGGGTCTTACGAGGTCAGAAAACTGGGCTCCGGTGAATCCGAGATCTACTATTTCCCCGGCGCTGCAGCGCTGACCTACAAAGTGGAGGTTTACAGGGGCAATGCCCTCACCGACACCGAAAGGGTGACAGACCTTCTGGCCGACAGGCTGGCGGAGGGCAGCGATTCAGCCCACTATGACAGCACTGAAGCTGTATGTGCCTTCACGGGACAGATGGTGTCCGGGCCGGACTACAAGCTGCAGGTGGGCGTCAGCGACTGGCTCTACACGCCGCAACAGCTGACGGGCCATTATATGCAGTATTATGAGGACCACATCGACGAGCCGACCAACGGCTATAACGCGGCGGTATCCGCGCCTCAGACGCATATCCACGTCCACCTGATCGACGCCGGCTCCGACATCTCCTTCCGGAAGACCGACGGCTTCGGCGCAGGGCTGAACGGGGCGACGTTCAAGCTGTACACCGACGCGGCCTGCGCGACGGCGTTGAAGAAGGGCGATGGCACGGACATGAGCGCGGCCTCAGCACAGGTGACCGCCGAGAATGCTACCGTCACCGATGGCGTCGTTACCTTTGAAACGGTGCCCGATGGCATCTACTATATGCAGGAAACGGCGGCGCCCGAAGGGTATCTTGACAACGACAAGACCTATATCGTCCTGGTGGGCGCGACGCTGACGGTACCGGCTAACCGTGCCGGAACGCCCTGGGCTGCGGGCGCGGCGCTGGAGTCTATCACTCAGGCCGACCTTAACGCTCAGACCGGAACAGACGAAGCGACGAAGAAGAACCTCGCCATCTTCCGGCTGGACGCCGACGGCAAGGCCGAGACCAAGCCGGACATCGCGACCTACGGCATCGTGAACCTGCCGGAGGCCGACCGCAAGGTGATGCTGCGCAAGGTGGATTCCTCTACCGGGGATCCGCTGCAGGGCGCGGTGTTCGAGCTGCTGGATTGCGACCTGTCGAAGCACCAGTTCAGGGATGATACCGGCGTCGACACGACCGACAAATACCTGCAGGCGTCGGACGACGAGGGCGTGTTCTTCATCGGCAGGCTGCCGCTGGGCGTCTACTACCTGAAGGAGAAAACCCCGCCGGCGGGCTATGCGGCCCCGACGGAAGGCCTGTACTACAAGCTGACGGTGCCTGAGACGGGCGAGGTGACGATATCGGACGCGCCGGCCCAGCCGGATACGCCCGCGTCAGATTGATCCGGTGAACGCGAAGGACGGCGCGGGCTGTCCGCGCGGCGCGCGAAACAGGAGGTGACGGCGCGATGAGCGCGATCAAGAAAAAATTAAAATCCAAGCGGGGCGCGTCCATCACCTTCGCGCTGCTGCTGTTCCTGGTGTGCGCGGTGGCCAGCAGCGTGGTGATCGTGGCGGCATCGACTGCCGGCGGCCGGCTGAGCACCGTAAAGGAAATGGATCAGCGGTATTTCGCCGCCACCGCCTTCGCCAGGACGCTGAACGACAGACTGGACGGGAAATCCGCCACAGTGACCTATCAAAAGGATGAAGAAGACATTATTACCCCGACGAACGTCGATGACATCGGCATACTCGGCACAGTCTCAAAAGCGCTCATACAGGATCCAAACATGGCCAGCGTAACGATCCTGGCGGAGGATATGACAAAGACGGTTGATCAGGTTGAGTATACATGTAGTGTCGCCGGTAAACTGGAAAAAGGGCTTCTGGTGTGCGACATCGCGGTGACGGGCGGCAGGATCAACAACGGGACTTATACGTTGCGGGCCATCTACGCCCCGACCGTCATGAAGGAAGTCGAAATCCAGGGGACCGGCGGCACGAAGACGGGGAAGGCCAATGTGACCTGGAAAAAGAGCAGCATCAAAAAGATAAGTGGGGGAGGTTGATCTGTGCCATGAAAAAGCTGATGTCGAAGCTGCGCTCCGCCGCCGGTGAAACCATCGGCGAGACGTTGGTGGCGCTGCTGATTTCCGCGCTGGCGCTGACGATGCTTGCCGGAGCCATCGGAGCGGCGAACAACATTGTAACCAGGAGCAACAAGGCGATGAACGATTACTATACCAAGACCGGAACAGGTTTGAGCGACACGACGTCCGAGTGTTATAAATGGTACGATGAAGTCAGAAAAAAAATACTGTAGCGTTGTACGATACACGCACATTCCGGGTGGGGAGGGAACCGATATGAGGCTCAGACGAAAGCTGAAGAACCGCAAGGGCTTTACCCTTGCGGAGACACTGCTTGCCGTCTTGATACTACTGTTGGTTTCCGCCATCGTCGCCAACGGCATACCGGTGGCGCGCAACGTCTATCAGCGGGTGGTGCTGGCGGCCAACGCCCAGGATATGATGGCCACCGCGGTCAGCGCGCTTCGGGATGAACTGGGGACGGCCTGGGATGTACGTGTGGAAAATGTAGAAAAGAAGAAATATTTAACCTATTTCAGCTCGGGCACAGGGGCCAGATCGAAGATTTTCCTTTCAAACGATACCGACGCGCAGATCATGCTGCAAGAGAATACTGCGGTTACAGATCTTGGCGTGGCGGACAATGATAAGTCCACAGCGCGAGTATTGGTTGCGGACAAGGAAAAACAGGAAAGCAGTTCCCGCCTGTATGTCAGCTATAGGGATGTGGCGTACAGCAACGGAAAGGTCACCTTTACAAATTTGCAGGCGGGCACCGCGGAAAATCGGGATATGGCGACCGTGGATTCGCTCGTGATCGACGTGTTCTCGGATGACGGGAATGCATAAGGTGGTGGATAGGATGCGTAGAAAACGCAATAACAGCGGCTTCACCATGGCCGAAATGCTGATTGTCGTGGCGATCATCGCGGTACTGGGTGGCGTTACCTTCATCGCGGTTCAAAGTCATCAGCGCTCTTTGGCCCAGTTGGAGCGGAACACGATCGCAAAGGAACTCTTCTTTGCCGCGCAAAACCATCTGACCATGGCGGAGAGCCAGGGGTACCTTGGCGTGGAAGAAAGCAAATACGGGACTCCCGAGGATACAGACAAGAAAGTCTACTATATAATATGCAATGGTGCGCCTGAACAAGGCACCATGCTCGATTTGATGCTCCCCTTTGGGGCCATTGACGAATCGGTGAGGAGTGGCGGTAGCTATCTGATTCGCTATCAGCCGCATCCAGCCACCATTTTGGACGTGTTCTATTGTTCCCGCTCCGGGAAACCGGAACGCTTCAACCACACGATTTCTGAGGGCGAGTATTCGACATTTCTTGGGTATCGGATAAAACAGGACGATGGCAGTTATAAGGCGAATCTCCCGAGCAGCGGCTATGTAGTGGGCTGGTATGGCGGCGGCGAGGCCGTGGATACCGGTATTTACCTGAATACGCCCGAGGTGGAGATCATCAACGGTGAAAAGCTGATCGTCAAGGTCACCGATAACAACGTTTTGTATCCTATACCGATGCCGGGCGATTCCAACAAAAATGTGAAGGCGTCACTTGAGATCATCATCAGCGGCGAACTGGTGAAGACCAAGGGAAACGACGGCACTGTTATCAGCAGCAAGACGGCCAAGGCGGTCATAGTGCTTGATAATCCAGATAATGAAAACTTCAATCGCAGCGACAGGGTCTCTGACGATGGAAAAGGCGTCTATACGATCGTATTGGATGATATTACCACCCCTACGATCAACGGCGACGGTATGCATTTCGCGGATCTGAACCAGTACGCGACGGGTAATCCTTCCAAAATCTGGTTCATGGCAGACCCGGAGACGGAGACGAAAACGCTTTTCAGGCCGGGCGAGAATATCACCGTGGAGGCGGTGACCTTCAGCAATTCGATGCTGACCAACATCGCCTACAGCGGCGCTAAAATGGCCAACAGCCTGTTTGCGGATACGGTCGTCGAAAGCGGAGCTACCGCGACCTTTGATCCTACGAAGGTGCGAATCGCCAACTTCCGTCATCTGGAAAACCTGGACAAGAAGGTCTCCGGATTGGAAGTGGAGGTGACGACCGCCGATCAGATCGTCGACCTGGGCAAGCTTCCGGAAGCCGGAGATGGAGGGTCCGACGGCGAAGAAGATGAAGATGATGAAGAGAGTGAAGAGGATACCGACCTCACAAGCACCGGCGCGGGTACGACGCCTGCCGCGGAGAAGGATTTGAGCTGGACGGGCTTCAAGCAGGCGATCAACCCGACTACTCCCGAGAACGTGCAGGTATACATCCGCAGCGAAACGGCCCAGACCGTTCAGGACGGCACTGCCAAGGGATGCTATTATCCCATCAGTCCCGACTACGCGCTGATCTACAATGGCAATGGTCACAGCATCACCAATGTCGTCGTCGCCGAAGCTGTGGACGCGGGCCTGTTCGGCGCGCCGAAGCAGAAACTGGAAGTGAAAGACCTGACCCTCGTCGATTTCAACATCAGTGGCTTCGGGAACGCCGGCGCGCTGGCGGGCACGCTGTCCGCGAATTCGACGGCGACC
>JAFYBB010000217.1 GCA_017540445.1 Clostridia bacterium
CGCTGGACGCGAAGATCCGCCAGCAGATGCGCGAGGAGCTGCGCAAGATCCAGACCGACCTGAACATCACCGTGGTATTCGTCACCCACGACCAGGAGGAGGCCATGGCGCTGTCCGACCGGGTCATCGTGATGAACAAGGGCACCATCGAGCAGTGCGGCGCCCCGGCGGAGATCTACGACCGGCCCGTCAGCCGCTACGTGGCGGACTTCATCGGCGAGATGAACTTCCTGCAGTTGGGCGGCAAGACGCTGGCCGTCCGCCCCGAGCACGTCAAGGTGCGCAAGGGCACCGGCGGCGAGCTGGACGGCTACGTGCGCACGGTGATGATGCTGGGCCACTACGTGGAGATGACCATGGACACCGACTACGGCATCATCAAGACCTTCATCTCCGAGGAGGCCTCCCGCGAATACCACAAGGGCGACCCGGTGGCGATGGACTTCTCCAAGCAGTTCGAGTACTGACGCCGCGCGATTTTGTAACTATGGCTGCGCGCCATAAAATAGAAGGAGGAATCACAACATGAAGAAAATCCTGTCTCTGGTACTGGCAGTGATGCTGCTCGCCACCTGCGCCGCGCTGGCCGAGGGCAAGCAGACCGTCACCATCTGGTCCACCGGTTCCCAGAACGTGGCGGATCTGTTCACGGCGCTGTGCGACGCGTACAACGCCAAGGAGGATTCCAACTATCACGCCGAGCTGCAGTTCATCGCCAGCGGCACCGGCGACGAGGCCCTGAACTCCCGCATCGGCGCGGCCTTCCAGACGGGCCAGACCGGCACCGACTTCGACGTGATCGCCGAGAACACCGCGTCCTTCCAGTCCTATGTGGACGAGGCCGGCAGCGAAGACCTGTTCCTCGACTATGACGCTTCGAAGATCCCGGGCCTGGAGAACGTGACCCTGACGCCCGTCATCTTCCCCACCAAGCTGGTGCCCTATCGCGCCACCACCGTGGTGTTCGCCTATGATTCCGAGCGCGTTCCCGAGAGCGAGCTGCCCCACACCTGGGACGAGCTGGCCGCGTGGATCGAGGCCCATCCCGGCCGCTTCGCCTACAACGACCCCGACACCGGCGGCGCCGGCAGCGGCTTCGTGCAGTCCGCCATCTATCGCCTGATCGAGGACGAGTCCGCACGAATGTCCAACGATCCCAAGTGGCTGGAGTACATGCAGCCCGGCCTGGACTGGCTGGTGAAGATCCATCCGTTCCTCTACACCACCGGCGGCAGCGTGCTGTATCCCGCCAAGAACCAGGGCACCCTGGACCTGCTGATCAACAAGGAAGTGGACATCATCCCCGCCTGGGCCGATCAGATTCTGAACAACATCGCCAGCGGCACCCTGCCGGAGACCACCCGCATGTATCAGCTGGACGACATGCCGCTGACCGGCAGCGACGTGTCCCTGGGCATCACCTCCATCGGCTCCAACCCCGAAGGCGCCCATGAGTTCATCGCGTTCGTCATCAGCCCCGAGGGCCAGAAGATCTGCCTGGAGAACATGAAGGCCATCCCGGTCATCAGCCCCGACCTGATCGACTCCGATCAGAAGGAGCTGGTCGCCTCCCTGGGCAACTACAGCTTCATCTCCAACGGCAACCTCTGGAAGGAAGAGATCTATCCGCTGTGGCAGGAGACCATTCTGCCGCTGTAATCCGAGCGACGGTTTTCACGCCTGCGGGGGCCCGGACGCCCCCGCAGGGATTCCACAGGCTGTAGAAAGGGCGTGGACGTATGGTCAACAACAAGAGCAAATGGAAGTCGGCATTGCTGATCGCGGGGTTCCTGGCGCCCGCGCTGATCGTGGCGCTGGGCATCGTCATCTACCCCATCATCAACACGATCATCAAGAGCTTCCAGGATTCGAAGACCGGCGCGTTTACCCTCGCCAACTATAGCTATCTGTTCACCAACAAGCTGGCGCGGGCGCACATCTGGTACACCATCTGGGTGACGGTGCTGACGGTGGTGCTGGCCATCGCGTTCAGCTATCTGCTGGCGCTGTACCTGCGCTTTTCAAACAGCAAGATCGCCGGCGTCATCCGCTCGCTGTACCTGCTGCCCCGGTTCGTGCCGGTGCTGGTGGCGGTGTACGCGCTGAAGATGGTGCTCAGCGACTCGGGCCTGATCAACCGATTGTCGCTGCTGCTGCCGGAGGGCAGCCCGCTGTACAACTTCAAGCCGGGCCTATTGTACAACGCGAAGGGCATCATACTGGCCAACCTGTGGTTCAACATACCCTTCGCCACGATGATCATCTCCGCGGCGCTGTCCAGCATCTCCAGCTCCATCGTGGAGAGCGCTCAGGACGTGGGCGCCGGCAAGCTGCGCATCTTCTTCAAGATGATACTGCCGCTGTCCATCAGCGACGTGATGATCGCGGCCACGTTCGTGTTCATGAGCAACGTGTCCTCGTTCACCACGCCTTACCTGATCGGCGCGAACCACCCGATGATGCTGGGCGTCTACCTGCGCAAGCAGTTCTCCAGCCGCAAGTACGAGCTGGCCGCGGCCATCTCCTGTCTGATCTTCCTGTTCTCCTCCATCTCGGCCATCGTGTACATCTACACCAACCTGAAGGAGAAGGCATGGGAGCGGGATTGACCCAATCCCTTTGCAGGCTGTCCCCCGCGCTTCGCGCCGGGGGGCGGTTTTTTGATCCTTCACGGCCGGGGAGCCCCCTCTCCGCCCTCCGGGCACCTCTCCCCCTCACGGGGGCGAGGCAAGTGGGATAGCGCGGAGTTCGAGGCTTGCACACCCGCGCGGCAGCCTTGGCTCGCCCCGGTGACGGGCAGCGAACGCCCGGAAAACAGCACAGTGTGCTGTTTTCAGTGAGCTGGGGCCGAGGCAGGCCCGTGGGATGAGCTGGCGCGAAGCGCCTGAGAGGGGCCTCTTCTGGCTTACCATGTACGGCTGGCAGAGGAGTTCCCCCTCTCCGCCCTTCGGGCACCTCTCCCCCTCACGGGGGCGAGGCAAGGGGATAAGCACAGGATTCGAGGTTGGCGCACACGCACGGCAGCCTTGGCTCGCCCCGGTGACGGGGAGAGCTGGCGCGTAGCGCCTGAGAGGGGGCTTCTGGCTTGTCTTGTGCGGCTGGCAGGAAGACCCCTCTCCGCCCTTCGGGCACC
>JAFYBB010000020.1 GCA_017540445.1 Clostridia bacterium
CGTTTTCCGGGCGCTGCGGCCCCCCTCACGGGGGCGAGGCAAGGGGGATAGCACGGAGTTCGAGGTCAGCGCACGCGCGCGGCAGCCTTGGCTCGCCCCGGTGACGGGCAGCGAACGCCCGGAAAACAGCACAGTGTGCTGTTTTCAGTGAGCTGGGGCCGAGGCAGGCCCGTGGGATGAGCTGGCGCGAAGCGCCTGAGAGGGGAATCCCAAAAGAAAACGTGAAGAGAAAAAAGACAACGCGGCCTTCGCATTGCGCGAGGACCGCGTTTTCGCGGGCGGGTCTATTTGTCCTGCACCAGTTCCACCGACTTGAGCATGTAGCGCATCACGTTTTCAAGGGCCGTGTAGTCTTCGTAGGAGGCGCAGAAGTGGAACACGTACAGTATGCGTCCGACGGGCCTGCCGATGACGAAGCCCTTGACCTCGGTTTCGCCCCAGTAGGCCAGATAGGTGTTGGACGTGCCCGGCTTGCCCAGAAATTCGATGTCGGTGCTGGGCGTGCCCACCTGAAAGGTCTTCGGGTCGTACTGGCGGTAGACCATGCGCATGTAGGACGACAGCTCGTCGGCCAGCACCGTGCCCTCGGGGGAGTGGACCAGCTTCTTGGCGGAGATGGCCACGCGGGCCGGAAACTTGCCTTCCTCGGCCTTCTCGCGGTAGCACACGGTGAACACCCCGGGCACGTTCTCCCAGTGGTTGGGGTAGTTGAACGTGAAGCCCAGCGTGGTGTCCACCAGCGCCGAATACTGGTAGGTGCTGGCGTCCAGCACGTTTGAGGCGGTCTGGGGCCGGGGCAGGGCCGATTCGTCGTAGGTCTGGAATTCCGACGGCTCGCCCGTCAGCGCGTCCACGCTGAAGTAGTCGTCGGAAGCCGCGCCGTCGCCCTCGAGGCGTTCGACGGGCTGAAGCGTGGGCATGGCGTCCAGGGCCGCGCTCTGGTCGGTCTCCCCGTGGGCGCCCTCCTCGGGCGTATCGGTGGCGCCTGGCCCGCCGGCGCTCTGGCCCTGCGCATTCTCGCCGGCGCCCGGCTTGCTGCCGCAGCCCGCCAGCGCGCAGGCGCACAGCGCGCACAGCAGCATCGCGCATAATACTCTCTTCAACGGTGTCTCCTCCCGGCGGTGTCAGGGTTTGGGCGTGTCGCCGTGCTGGGCGATCTGCTCGTTCAACAGGTCGATGTTGCCGCAGCCGTGGCTGACCATCAGGTCGCCGGGCTGCCAGTGCGCCCTCAAAAAGGCCTCCGCGTCGTCAAAGGTGGGGGTCACCACGGCGTCCACGCCCCGTGCGCGCAGCGGCTCCAGCAGCATCTCGGAGCGGATGTCGCCGGGGTCGGCCTCCCGGGCCCCCATGATGTCGGTGATCAGCAGCCGGTCGGCCAGGTCGAAGGTCTCCACAAACTGGTCAAACAGCGCCTTGGTGCGGGAATAGGTGTGGGGCTGCCACACCGACCACAGCGTGCCGTGGGGCTGCAGCGACGCGATCTTCAGCGCGTTCATGATCTCGGCGGGGTTGTGGCCGTAGTCGGTGTAGCAGTGCACGCCGTCGGTCACGCTGGTCAGCTCAAAGCGCCGGTGCGCGCCGACGAAGCTGCCCAGCGCCTGGATGACGCGGGCCATGTCCAGCCCGCGAATCCACGCCGTGCCGATCACGGCCAGCGCGTCCAGCATGTTGGCCTCGCTGGGCACGTTCAGCCGGAAGTCGCCCAGCGCCTCGCCGCCGATCACCGCGGTGAACGACGCGCGGCCCAGGGCGTCATAGCTCAGGTTCTCCGGGCGCAGCATGCACGCCTCGCCCAGGCCGTAGGTCAGGTGGTTGCAGGCGGCGTTCTCGCACACCCGGCGGGCCCTCGGGTCGTCGCCCCAGGCCACGCACCAGCCGCTTTCGGGCACCAGCGCCACGAAGCTTGCGAAGGCGGCCTCGATGTCGTCGATGTCGCGGTAGCAGTCCAGGTGATCCTCGTCGATGTTCAGCACGATGGCCACGGTGGGCTTGAAGTGTAAGAAGCTGTGGTTGTACTCACAGGCCTCACAGATGAAGTCCTGGCTGTGGCCCACGCGGGTGGAGCCGCCGATGAAGTCCAGCTCGCCGCCGATGTGGATGGTGGGGTCCGCCCCCGCCTGCACGAAGGCCTGGGCCAGCATCGAGGTGGTGGTGGTCTTGCCGTGGGTGCCGCTGACGCCCACGGCGAAGTCGTGGCCCGCCATCAGCTGGCCGATCAGGTCGCAGCGCTCGATCTGGGGAATGCCCAGGCGCTCCGCCTCCCGGCGCTCCGGATTGTCCGGAGCGATGGCGGCGGAGTAGATGACGATGTCCGCGCCGCGCACGTTGGTCGCGTCGTGGCCGATGAATACGGGGATGCCCTTTTGCTGCAGGTGCTCGGTCTTGTGGGAGCCGGTGCGGTCCGAGCCGGTGACGGTGTAGCCGGTGTCGTGAAGATACCCGGCCAGGCCGGACATCGAGCTTCCGCCGATGCCTATGAAGTGGGCGCGCTTGCCCTTATAATCGAATATGTTGGCGACCATCGGTGTTCCTCCAATTTCTGCCGCGGATGATGGAACCATCCACTTCATATTATTATAATTCAAAAACGCATATCCTGCAAGCCCATCCTTCGGCGCTGAAGGAAATGAAGGTTAAAAGTTTCGTCAATTTTCTCGAATTAGCACAAACCGGGTGAAAATCTAACATTTCCGAATTATAATGGAATAAATCGAAAAATAATTCGGAATTGAGGCTGCGTTCATGGAAAAGATCAAGCGCAACGAACGCCTTGGGGCGTTGACCCGAATATTGTTGGATTCCCCAAACCGCATCCACACGCTCAGCGAGTTCTGCGAGCTGTTCGGCGCCGCGAAGTCCACCGTCAGCGAGGACATCGACCTGGTCAGCGCGTCCTTCGAGCGCTTCGACCTGGGCCGCGTGGAGACGGTGGCCGGCGCGGCGGGCGGCGTGCGCTACCGCGCCATCCCGAGCCCCGCGAAGGTCCGGCGGGTGCTCAGCGACGTCTCCCAGCGGCTCATGGAGCCGGGGCGCATGCTGCCGGGCGGCTTTTTGTACACCTCTGACATCAGCGCCGAGAGCGACGTGGTGCAGCAGATGGGGGAAATCCTCGCCGCTTCGTACTATGACAAGCAGCCCCACCTGGTGCTCACGATGGAGACCAAGGGCATACCGGTGGCGCTGATGACGGCGCGCATGCTGGACGTGCCGCTGGTGATCGCCCGCAGGGACAGCCGCGCCTACGAGGGCAGCGCCGTGAAGATCAACTACATCGCCGGCGGCGGGAGCGATCGCATCGAGACCATGGCGCTGACGCGCCGGGCCGTGAAGCCCGGCCAGCGCGCGCTGATCATCGACGACTTCATGAAGGGCGGCGGCACGCTGCAGGGCATGGTGGACCTGATGAAGGAGTTCCTGGCCGAGGTGGTGGGCGTGGGCGTGATGATCGCCACCGCCAAGCCCGAGGCCAAGCGCGTGGAGGGCGTGCGCTCGCTGCTCATACTGGAGGGCTTTGACGAGCAGACCGGCCGCGCCATCGTACACCCGTCGAAGGAATACGCATAATGCGCACCGAAACGCCGAATTTGATATTGCCATCGGCGTGAAAATCGTTTATAATAGTCAGAGACTGAATGTGGGAGGACAATTACATGAGCAAAGTCGTCGTGGTAGATCATCCCCTCGTGCAGCACAAGCTGACGCTGATGCGCGACAAGGAGTGCGGCAACAAGGATTTCCGCCAGCTGCTGGAGGAGATCACGATGCTGATGGGCTACGAGGTCACGCGCGATCTTCCGATGCAGGAGGTCGAGATCGAAACCCCGGTCGCCAAGTGCGCCAGCAAGGTCATCGCCGGCAAGAAGCTGGGCATCGTGCCGATACTGCGCGCGGGCCTGGGCATGGTCAACGGCATGCTGAACCTGATCCCCACCGCCAAGGTCGGCCACATCGGCCTGTATCGCGACCCCGAAACCCACTTGCCGGTGGAATACTACTGCAAGCTGCCCTACGACGTGGCCGAGCGCGACCTGATCGTCGTGGACCCGATGCTGGCCACCGGAGGCTCCTCCAACGCGGCCATCGACTTCATCAAGAAGCGCGGCTGCAAGTCCATCACGCTGATGTGCCTGGTGGGCTGCCCCGAGGGCGTCGCCGCCGTGCAGCAGGCGCACCCGGACGTGGACATCTACATCGCCGCCATCGACGATCACCTGAACGAGCACAAGTACATCGTGCCCGGCCTGGGCGACGCCGGCGACAGGCTGTTCGGCACCAAGTAACGGAACTGGAAATACAGTGGAAGCCCGCGTGCGCAAGGGCAGAGACGCCAAGGCACGCGGGCTGCTTTTATGGAGGCGGCCATGAGCGAATACACCAACCCTTCGGCGGAGCTTCGCGCCCGTGTGGCGCTGGAAAAGTACCGCTTTCACAAGAGCCACAGCCTGGGCCAGAACTTCCTGCTTTCGGAGGAACTGATCGGAAGGCTGCTGGACGCGGCGGAACTGATGCCGACCGACAACGTGCTGGAGATCGGCCCGGGCGCTGGCGTCATGACGCGCCTGATGGCCGGCCGGGCCGCCCGGGTGCTGGCGCTGGAGCTGGACCGGGGGCTGGAGCCGGTGCTCACACAGGTGCTGGAGGGGCAGGACAACGCCCGCGTCGTGTTCCAGGACGCCATGAAGGCCGACCTCGGGGCGCTGACGGACGAGGCCTTCGGCGGCGCGCCCTACCGGGTGGTGGCGAACCTGCCGTACTACATCACCGCGGACATACTGCTGAAGCTGACCGGGGCCGACCGCCCGCCCGAGAGCGTGACCATCATGGTCCAGAAGGAGGCCGCGGAGCGGATCATGTCCGAGCCCGGCGACAAGCAGTGGTGCGCCCTGGCGGCGGAGCTGCGCTGGTACGGGGAGGCCGAGGTGCTGGCCGAGGTGGGCCCCCAGGCCTTCGACCCGCCGCCCCACGTGACCAGCTGCTTCATCCGCCTGAACCGCTATCCGGTGCCGCCGGTGCGCCCCGCCGACCCGAAGCTGTACAGGCGGCTGATCCGCGCGGCCTTCGCCATGCGCCGCAAGACGCTGGCCAACAACCTGAAGGCGGCCTTCGGCGTCGACCAGGCGCAGGCCCTTTCGATACTGGAGGCGGCAGGCCTGGACGCGAAGGTCCGGGGCGAGCAGCTGACGCTTGCAGAGCTGTGCCGCGTCTGCGACGCGCTGAGAGCGCTGTGCGGAAATTGTGGCTAATTGCGTTCATTTCGAACGATTTGATTGACATATTCTGCTGAATATGTTATGATGACATTAAAGGAAGTGACGGGATGGAAGGCAATGCAGAGCGGCCCTCCGAGGTCTTTCTGAGGCAGTATCGCGTGCTCGAGGGCCTGCTGGAGAAGCGCTACGCCGGCAGGAAGCTGGCGTCGGGCAGCGTGGTCATGGAATACCTCCACGACGCCGACAGCCTGCCGTACCGCGCGGACCTGGACATGTGCCGCGACATCCGCAACCTGCTGTCCCACAACGTGGACGGGAGCGGACAGGCGGTGGTGGAGCCCTCCGAGGCGGTGGTTCGGCTGCTGGACGCCATCGTGGAATACGTGCGCCGGCCGCGCCTGGCCACCGACTTCGGCACGCCCGGCGACAGGATCATGTTCGCGCATCCCAACGATTCGGCGCTGGGCGTCATCCGCCACATGCTGCGCATGGGCTATTCCCATGTGCCCGTGCGCAATCGCACCGGCTTTGTGGGCGTGTTCAGCGCGTCGAGCCTGATGCACCTGGTGGACGAGATGGGCTTTGACCGGCTGAGCGACGATCTGCGCGTCGGCGACCTGAGAAGCGCGCTGGAGATCTCCGAGGACCGCAACGAAAAGTACATCTTCCTGGACAAAGACGCCACGCTGAATACCGTTCGCGCGGCCTTTGACGCGCCCCGCGAGCGCAACAGCCGCCTGGCCGTGGTGTTCATCACCGAGGACGGCACGCCGCGGGCCGACATACTGGCCATGCTGACGCCGTGGGACGTGCTCAGGAGTGGAGTTTGACCGTTATGGAGGCGAATATGGAACAGAACAAGCCCGAGCCGGCGCGGGTCGAGGTGGAGCCTCGCCCCGTCAGCGTCGGCCTGAACTATACGATGGAGGAGCTGCGCCGCGAGTACGCGCAGATCCAGGGCGTGTACGAGGCGGCGATCCGCGAGATCAACGCCCGGCTGCAGACGCTGGACAGCGAGTTCTCCTTCCAGCACATGCACAACCCGATCCACCACATCGAGAGCCGCGTGAAGTCGCTGCCCAGCATCGTCAAGAAGCTGCACAGCATGGGCTACCCCATATCGATCTCATGCGCGAAGAAGACGCTGCACGACATCGCCGGCGTGCGGGTGGTCTGCCGCTATGTGGACGACATCTACAAGCTGGCCGACCTGCTGCTGGCGCAGGACGACATATCGCTGATCTTAGAGAAAAACTACATCAGGAACCCCAAGCCCAACGGCTACCGCAGCCTGCACATCGTGGTGGACGTGCCGGTCTACATCTCCCGGGGCAAGCTGTACATACCGGTGGAGATCCAGATCCGAACCGTCGCGATGGACTTCTGGGCCACGCTGGAGCACGGCATACGCTACAAGGCCACCGATGAGGTGCCCCAGAGCATCGTGGACGAGCTGCGCGCCTGCGCCGACGTGATCACCGAGACCGACTACAAGATGCAGGAGATCTTCCGCGCGCTGCAGATGGTGGGCGACAAGGTGGACGAGACGCCGGAGAGCATCCTCGGCGGCGCCGACGGCAGGGCCTGAAGCGCTGCGGGTTGAACAAAAGGGACTGCCCCGAACCGGCTTCCATGAAGCCGATTCGTGGCAGTCCCTTTTGTCGATTGTTTGCCTTACAGCTGCGGGCCGGCGGCGACCAGCGCCTTGCCGGCTTCGTTGCTCTCGTACTTGACGAAGTTCTTGATGAAGCGGCCGGCCAGGTCCTTGGCCTTCTCGTCCCACTCGGCGGGGTTGGCGTAGGTATCGCGGGGATCCAGTATGCCGGTGTCAACGCCCTCGAGCTCGGTGGGCATTTCGAAGTTGAAGTAGGGGATCTTCTTGGTGGGCGCCTTGAGGATCGCGCCGCCCAGGATGGCGTCGATGATGCCGCGGGTGTCCTTGATGGAGATGCGCTTGCCGGTGCCGTTCCAGCCGGTGTTGACCAGATAGGCCTTCGCTCCGCTCTTTTCCATCTTCTTGACCAGTTCTTCAGCGTACTTGGTGGGATGCAG
>JAFYBB010000218.1 GCA_017540445.1 Clostridia bacterium
AGCTACACGGTGGCCACCAAGCTGCCCGCCTGGTGCATGAAGGCGGAGGCCGACCGGGACCGCATCTTTGATGAACAGCTGGAACGCTGCGGCCTGGACTTCTTTGATTTCTACCTGCTGCATTCCATAGAGGACGGCGGCAACGGCGATACCTACGACCGGCTGAACTGCTGGGACTGGGCCATGCAAAAAAAGGCGGCGGGCAAAATCCGCCACTTCGGCTTCTCGTTCCACGGCAGCCCGGAATACCTGGAAAAGCTGCTGGACGAGCACCCCGAGGTGGAGTTTGTCCAGATCCAGCTGAACTACGCCGACTGGGAAAACCCGGTGGTGCAATCCGGCAGGCTGTATGAGATACTGCGCCGCCGGAACATGCCCATCATCGTGATGGAGCCGGTCAAGGGCGGCACGCTGGCGAAGCTGACGCCGGAGCTGGAGGCGAAGTTCAGGGCCGTCCGCCCCGACGCCTCCGTCGCCTCGTGGGCGCTGCGCTTTGTCGCCTCGCTGCCGGGCGTGATGACCGTGTTCAGAGCTACAGCTTCGATGTCGTCAAGTTCGACATGCAGTTCCTCCACAACTTCACCCCCAAGGGGCGGCAGCTGCTCGCCTCGCTGATCCGCATGGCCAAGTCGCTGGGGATGCACACGCTCACCGAGGGCGTCGAGACACGGGAGCAGCAGGACTTCCTGATATCGGTCGGCTGTGAATTGCAGCAGGGCTTCTTCTATTCCAGGCCGCTTTCGGGGGCCGATTTCATGGCCTTCATCGACGGGAAGCGAAACCTGCTCGGAACGCAGGAGGACAAGATCTACTGGAGGCAGATCGGGCGGCTGAATTTCCTGAGTGCGAATCCGCTGGATGACTACGCGCGCATGGAGCAGGCGGAGCGCGGCAAAGCGCAGGATGCCGAGATCGAAACGCCCAATGCCTGCGCTTATATCGACAACGCCGGCGTGCCGCTGGCGCTGGTGGAATGCGGCCGGAACAAGGCCCTGCATGTATACGCCAACAACAGCTATCTCAGGCGCGTCCAGGAGCTGGGATACGCCTCGATCGATGCATTGGAGCGCGCCTTCAACGACCATCGGAGCGATCAGTATCTGATGGTCAAGAAGCTGGTCACCGACGCCATCAGCCTCGGGACCCGGCAAACCGTGGAGTACGTCAACAACGACGTGTACTACCGGCTCAGTGCGAAGTGCCTCGCAAAGCAGCGGGATCGGGCCATGCTCGCGCTGCGGCTGACCACCTTTGACTCGGAGCGCGAGATACAGACCGCCCGGGAGATGCTCAACTACGGCAATTCCCTGTTCTCGACCTACGAGCTGGTTGTGGTCATCTATCCGGACAGCGGCATATCCAGCCGCATCTATACCTCGAACAACCTTCCGAGCTATGACCGCGCCGGTTCCCTGGCGAAGAGCGTCCAGCGCTTTTGCGAATGCGAAGTCATGCCCGTGGACCAGGCCCGATACCTGCGCTTTATGGATTTTGAAACCATGACACAGCGCATCGAATCCAGTCCGAAGGGGTTTATCCAGAGCTCGTTCCGGCTGTGCTGGGACCAGCGTGAGGGCGGCTGTGCCGGCGGCGATGTCGGCCCCTGGTACACGGCCCGCGTCTCCCGCATTCCCGCCTCGACCGAAAGGGCCTATCTGCTGACGATCCAATCCCACCCCGCCAACGAGGCCCGGTATCTCGACGTGATCGCCCGGGATCACCCGGAAATACTGGAGTAATGGAGACGGAAACGCACGGTCGCCATCCGGTGATCGTGCGTTTCCGCTTTCAAATACCGAGGCCAGAATCTGTCCGCCGGTTTCCGCCTTTGAAAATCAATTACGCCGCGGGTTCTTCCTCCCCCATCTCGGCCAGGTTTTCCTCGCAGAACAGCGTGATGACGTTCTTTACCATCGCCGCGTCCGCGTCCGCCGGGAAGCCCGCCGCCAGCCAGTAGGCGTAGGGACCCGCGTTGTACCGGGTCAGCGCGTCCACGTCGCTGCCGTAGCGGAACTCCAGGTGATAGGTGGTCGCGGGGGTGTCGGGCATCATGTAGAAGTACCTGAACTCGCCCGCGTCCGCGTCGGCGGTCTCGTAGAGCGTGCCGTCCATCATACCGCCCAGCGACAGCGGGCCGACGTAACTGTACTCATGGCGGAACACCTCTTCGCCCCCGAGCGTGCCGCTGATCGTCGCGCCGTCGAAGGTGATCGTATCCACGCCGTTGATGAAGGCGCAATCGAACTGCGCGCCGTTGGAGCCGTCGCCGAAGGCGTCGACGGCCTCCTGGCCGTAGATCGTGCCGCTACATGCGGTCTTGAGCATCTCCGCAACCCCGGGCGCGGCTTCCTCGCCGACGGCCTCAACGCAGGGATCGAGCCAGAGCTGATCGTACTCCGGCGCGGTGATCACCGGGAACAGCGCCACATAGGTGCCCTTCACGTCCTCCAACAGCTGCGCCGCCGCGGCGGCGTCGCCCGCTTCCGCGCCTTCATTTTCAACCGTGCAATCCACCAGCTCAAACTGCGTCGGCTGGTCGAAGGGCGCGCCGTTCGCAGCGGCCACTTCTTCGTTATAGAAGCCCGCGCCCACGATGTCGCCGACGCCATCCGCGTTTTCGCCCGTCGCCACCGAGACGTTCCTTACCGCGCAGTTTTTGAACACGGTCACGGGCATGCCGAGGCTTTCGTCGTCAAAGCCGCCCGCATAGCCGGTGATACCGCCGATCCAGAAGCAGTTGTCGCCAGCGGTGATGGTCACGTTCTCCGCCACGTTGTCGGCGAACTGCTCCGCCGCGAAGCCGCAGCCGGACACGCCGCCCAGGCCGTAGCAATTATTCCCCGCGGTGACCGTGCCGGTGGCCGTGCAGCCCACGACGCTGGTCATCTCCAGGCCGCCGCCCACGATGCCGGCGTTCGCGGTGCCGTCGGGAATGACGATGTCCGCCTGCGCGGAGCAGTCCTCGATCATCGACCCCATGCCCGCGCCGACGATGCCGCCGTACATCCCCTCCGCCGACATCTCGCCGGCGTGGGCAGTCACCTTGCCGTTCACCAGCGTCACGCCCCAGACGGTGGAGCAATAGGCGTAGCCCACCACGTCCGCGCTCATCAGCGCGGCGTCCACGCTGGCATTCTCCAGCGTGAAATTGCCGATCTGGGCGTTGTTCGCGCAGCCGAAAAGCCCCATCGCCCAGCCCTCGGGCTGGTTGATCGTCAGGTTGCGGATCGTGTGTCCCTGTCCGTCGAACGTGCCGGTGAAGGCCGTCTCTTCGGCGGGGATCTCCTGCTCCTCCTCGCTCTCGCCGGAGGGCGCGTAGGCGCCGATGGGCGTCCACTCGACGCCCGCCAGGTCGATGTCGGCGGTCAGCACGTAGTGGCCGGACAGGTTTTCGTTGATCGCGGCCAGCGCCTCCGCAGTGGCGATCTCGATGGGCGCGTCGCCCTCCGCCAGCGCCATCGCGCCGAGCATCATCACCAGTACCAGCATCATACAAGTCAGTTTCTTCATGGAAAAACCTCCTTCAACTTTTGTTTTGATTCGCCGATGGCCGTCAGCCGATGGCCCTCGCCAGCGCCTCCAGCGCGGCGGTGGCCTCGTCGTCCGGCGCGTCGTTGCAGATCACGCTGCCCGTGGCCAGCGCCACGCCCGCGGCACTCGCGTCCGCCTCCCAGTCGCGCATCCACTGGCCGTCGCCCCAGCCGTAGGAGCCGAACAGTGCCACCTTTTTGCCCGCGAGACTGCCCTTCACGTCGTCCCACATGGGCTGGAAAACCGTCTCCTCCAGCACCTCGTCGCCCATCGCCGGGCACCCGAAGGCAATGGCATCG
>JAFYBB010000219.1 GCA_017540445.1 Clostridia bacterium
ATGCCGAATCGGTCGAGCCTGCCGAGGCGCCCACCGATACCCCCGAGCCCACCGCCACCACCGACCCCGACGCCACATCCGAGCCCACCGCCACCCCCGACCCCGACGCCACATCCGAACCCACCGCCGACCCCGGCACCTCCGCCGCGCCAGAGGATTCCGCGGCGCCGAAGGCCATGCGGCCCTTCGGGCGGGCGGCCTTGGCGGAGGAGGACGACGTTGAGGCGATGCGCGAGCGGCTGGACGAGGCGCGGAAGAACCTGGCCAAACTGGCGGCGGCCATCGCCGAGCAGTCGGAGCTGGTGGACGCGCTGTCCGCCGCGCTGGACGTGGATCGGGACACCCTCGAAAAGCGCCTGGCGGAGCTGGCGGCGCTGGGCGAGGACAGCGAGGACGTTGGGAGCCGTTCCGAGGAGGTCCAGCGCGTCATCGACATGCTGGCCGAGCGCATCGTGAAGCTGGACGCGGAGCTGCGGAAGATCGACGCCGACAGCGTGCCGGACGCCCTGCGCCAGGCCATCGCGGTGCTCCGGGAGCAGATCAGCGACATCGAGGCCAGCGACGCCTACCAGGCCATGGCGCTGCTGAAGGACCCCGACGCCCTGAAGGCCCAGTATGCCCAGGTCAAGGACGGCGTGGCGCAGCTGAACGACGGCATCGAACAGATCGACGGCGCGCTGGAGAAGCTGAACAAGGGCGTCATTCCCGGCGGCTTCATCGAGGGCATCGACGAGGACACCAACCTCGCGGACGCCCGGAGCGCACTGACCGCCGCCCGCGCCAAGGCCCTCAGCGGCTTTGCCGACGCCGCGGCCCGGATCAGCGCGGGCGAGGCGGAGCTGAACAAGGCCCGCAAGGAATTCAACGACAAGCGGGACGAGGCGCTGCAAAACGCCGGGCTGGACGGCGTGATCACGGTGCAGATGGTCTCCGGCCTGATCGGCGCGCAGAACTTCGCCATGCCCGCGGGCTATGTGTACGACGCGGACAGCGAGCAGGTGCTGGTGCGCGTGGGCGAGAAGTTCGACAGCCTGGACGCGCTGCGCCGGATGAAGCTGTTCCACCTGGGGCTGGATTCCATACAGGACGTGCGGCTGCTGGACGTGGCCAGCGTGGCGCTGGCCGACGACCGGGACGAGGTGTTCACCAAGCTGAACGGCGCGGACGGCATACTGCTGTCGCTGGAGAAGCAATCCACCTACTCCACCGCCGACGTGGCCGGGGCCATACTGGCCCGCGCCGACGCGCTGATGGCCGAGGACCCGAGCCTGCACATCGTGGACCTGATGAACCAGGGCGAGTACATCAGCATCATCGTGGATTCGGTGCTGAACAACCTGCTCTCCGGCGGCGGGCTGGCGATACTGGTGCTGCTGCTGTTTTTGATGGACCTGCGGCCCACGCTCACGGTGGCCTTCTCGATCCCCATCAGCGTGGTCATCGCCTTCGTGTGCATGTACTTCACCGGCATCACGCTGAACGTGCTGTCGCTGTCCGGCCTCAGCCTGGGCATCGGCATGCTGGTGGACAATTCCATCGTGGCCATCGAGAACATCTACCGCCTGCACGACGAGGAGGGCGTGCCGCTGCTGCGCGCCTGCGTGGAGGGCGTGCGCTCGGTCTCCGGCGCGCTGTTCGCCTCCACGCTGACCACGATCTGCGTGTTCCTGCCCATCGTGTTCGTGCAGGGCATGGCCCGGGATCTGTTCAGCGACATGGGCCTGTCCATCGCGTTCTCGCTGCTGGCCTCGCTGCTGGTGGCCTTGACGGTGGTGCCCGCCATGTGCTCGTTCCTGATGCGCCGCTCCAGGCCCCGCAGGCACCCGGTGTTCGGCGTGCTGCAGCGCTTCTACACCTTCCTGCTGCGCGGCGCGCTGCGGGTGAAGCCGCTGGTGCTGCTGGCGGCCCTGGGCCTGCTGGCCTTCGCCGCCATGCAGGTGCCGAAGATGGGCATCTCCTTCATGCCCGAGGTCAACTCCCGGCAGATGAGCGCCACGCTGGCCCTCGACCCGGAGATGCCCGACGCCCAGCAGAAGGAGCTGGCCGTGGCCATCATGGACGACATGATGCAGGTGGACGGCGTGGACAGCGTGGGCCTGATGGGCGGCAGCGGCGGCCTGCTGGGCGGGCTGACCGAGGGCGGCGGCATGTCCTACTACATCATGATCGACGAGAAGGCCGGCCGCCCGAACGCCGACATCGCCCGGGAGATGGCGGACATCGGCCAGCGCCGCGGCGCGGACCTGTCCGTCAGCGCCAGCACGATGGACATCTCGATGCTCACCGGCAGCGGCATCTCCGCCGAGATCACCGGCAGCGACATCGAGACCCTGCAGAGGATCGCGCTGGACGTGGCCGAGCTGGCCCGGCAGACCGAGGGCGTCGTGGACGTGAGCGACGGCCTGGAGGACGCCGTGCCGGAGATGCGCATACGGGTGGACAAGGAAAAGGCCATCGATTCCGGCCTGACCACCGCCCAGGTGTTCCAGTTCATCGCCCAGAAGGTGATGGGCCGGGTGCAGATCACGAAGCTGACGCTGGACGGCAAGGACCTGGGCGTGTACATGCGGGACGGCGCGAACAGCGAACTGAGACCCGAGGACCTGGAAAACCTGGAGATCGAGGTGGACGGCGAGACGGAGAACAAGCGGGTGCGCGTGGGCGACATCGCCGAGGTGCTCGAGACCCAGAGCCTCTCCACCATCCACCGCGCCAGCCAGCGGCGGCTGGTGACCGTGTCCTTCGGCATCGCCGAGGGCTACAGCGCCAATTTGGTCAGCGACGCCTTCGCGGCGAAGCTGAAGGACTACGCCGTGCCCGCCGGCTACAGCGTGGACCTGGCCGGCGAGAACGAGACTGTCATGAAGATCATGCACGACCTGGTGTGGATGGTGGTGGTGGCGGTGCTGCTGATCTTTTTGATCATGGTGGCCCAGTTCCAGAGCTTCAAGTCCCCCATCATCGTCATGTTCACGATCCCGCTGGCCTTCACCGGCGGTCTGCTGGCGCTGATCGTCACCGGCATGGACCTGTCCATCGTCAGCATGCTGGGCTTCCTGGTGCTCTCCGGCGTGGTGGTGAACAACGGCATCGTGTTCATCGACTGCGTGAACCAGCTGCGCATCGGCGGCATGGAGAAGCGGGAGGCCCTGGTGGAGACCGGCCGCATCCGCCTGCGCCCGATACTGATGACAGCGCTGACCACGATCCTGGGCGTGTCCACGATGGCGCTGGGCCGCGGCATGGGCGCGGAGATGATGCAGCCCATGGCCGTGGTGTCCATCGGCGGCCTCAGCTACGCCACGCTGATGACGCTGTTCGTGGTGCCGGTGCTGTACGACCTGCTCAACGGCAGGACCATGAAGGCCCGGGAGATCCAGATGATCAAGGAAGCCGCCGGCATGAACGGGAACGATATATTGGAAGGCGAATCCCACGCCCCGACGCCCGACGCCCCCGCGATCCCCGTGCCCGAAGCCCCCGCAATCCCCGCGCCCGACGCCCCCGCGATCCCCGCGCCCGAAGCGCCGGAGGAGCCCGCGCCAAAGCCGCCGGAGGCCCCCGCGCCCGCCACCCCCGCCGTCACCCCCGACAGCTTCCGCTACACCCCGCCCCCAAAGGCCGTGCGGGTGAAGATGGGGAGAAGGGAGTAGCCAAAACCTGACACCGGGACGGTCCTGTTGACAAGTTAGGCGTGAGGAGTTAGGAGTGAGGAGCAGGAGGATGCCCGACTGAGAGGGTACAGGGCACAGGGAACAGGAATGTTGTCACCGGGACGGTCCTGTTGACAAGTTAGGA
>JAFYBB010000220.1 GCA_017540445.1 Clostridia bacterium
ACGCCCACATTGTAATTCTCTCCCGACCGGGAAAAGACCACCACGAGAATCCCGGAGGCCTTCTCTTCAGCAAAGCCTAACGTGAAGGCGCAGAGCAGCAGGGTCATCAGCAGGAATGCCATCAAACGCTTCATCTCAATCACCTCATGCTAATCACATCAGGTTCTTCTTTGACCAGGCGGCAACAGCGCTCTCAGACCTTGCAGCCTCCGCGCCGCGAACGGCCAGACCCGCGCCTACCGTCGCGCCCTTGCAGTACTTCTTCAGTGCCGCCGGTGCGCCGGACAGGCCGCTGCCCTCGTGCGTCATGACGGGGAACACCTTCTTGCCGGTGAAGTCCAGCTGCTCCAGCTGCGTAAACACCGCGCAGGGATAGGTGCCCCACCAGCAGGGACCGGCCACCACAATGTTGTCATAGTCACTGACATCGTTCAGGGTGCGCTTCAATTCTGGACGGGCGTTGTTTCGCAGCTCATCCTTCGCCTCCTCGGTGCAGGTCATGTAGTCTGTGCTGTATTCCTTCACGGTTTCAACCTCAAACAGATCGCCGCCGACGGCATTGCGGATGTATTCCGCGACGCGCTCCGTGTTGCCCTTCACCAAATCGACGATGCTGCCGTTTAAGTAGTTCTGCCCCCTGCGGGAGTAGTAGATGATCAGGTTCTTCGCCACGGTGATGACCTTCCTTCTGCGTTTTATGGCTCCATTATACAAAGAGAAAAGCGCCGAGTCAATCTGGATTTCAGCGCTTATCTATAAGAAAAACTTATTTGATTGCCCTTCCAACGGCTCTCGCGAACTCCCAATGCAGCGGGACCTCTTTGCCATCGGGCCAGAAGGCGAACATCTTTCGCGTGAAGGGGAGACCGTTGCGCAGTATGGGCAGCCAGTGATTTCCCGCCGCGGCAGGCATATCCCCATCGCAGGGCAGGAAGCCGATGCCTGCGGATACGTTCATCAGCGCCGCGTCCATATTTTCGGCGAAGAGTATGTCGCTCTGCACGCCCACCGTGTCGCGCCACCAGTTGACCTCCGCGTCCCGCCAGGCCTCGCCGGTCACGCAGATGAGCAGCAGATCCCGCAAATCGGCCAGCTCAATGCCGGAGACCCTGGCCTGTGCATACTCGCGCCGCACCAGCGCGCCCATCGCCTGCTCTGTCAGATACGCATTGACGTACTGGTCGGACAGCGCACGGCGCTGGTCGTTGATGACCATGTCCACCTCGCCCGCCAGCATCCGCTGGAAGATGGCCTCATGCGTGCCGGTCACCAGTGTCAGCGTCACGTTGGGATGCGCGGCGGCAAAGTCGCCGACGGCAGCCTGCATGACCCGACCGGAAAAACCGTTCAGCACGCCGACGCGCAGGCGCTGATGCTCGCCGCTGCCGATGCGGCGCGTCTCACGAACGATGACATCCAGCGCGTCCACCTGCCGTCTGGCCTGGTTGTAGAAATATCGGCCAGCGGGAGTGACGACAAACTGCCGCCCGTGCCGCTCCAGCAATTCCACGCCCAATTCCCGTTCCAGCGCCTTGATCTGCTGGGAAATCGCGGACTGGGAGATGTGGCAGGTCTCAGCCGCCTCAAAGAAGCTGTTCTGATCGACCACCGCGATGAAATACCGCATCTGCTGATGCACGAGGCCACCCCCCTTGAGGTATTGCATGTGCTGTTAATCAGTATAACATACATTCATGCACCCACGCAATGAAGTTTTCGGTGGAGGAGCCGGTCCGCTCGGCCATCGTGTGGCCCTGACCCCAGACGGTCTCAAAGTCCACCTGCGTGTCGTCGCTGTACGCCGCCGCGGCGAGGGCCAGGTCGATCTCGGTGCACAGCGCCGTGTCGCCCTGATTGATGCCGGTGCGGATGCGCCAGAAGGTGGCGGGCGTGCTGGTGCCGTAGCCCGCATAAGCCGGGGAGAGGTAGTACATCGGGTTGTACATGTTCACGCGCACGTCCACCGTGTTGCCCAGGGCATCGGTCCTGGCCAGGTCGTCGGCGAAGGCCTGGGCATAGTCGCTGCCAGTGACCAGCCCGGCCAGTATCGCGTCGAAGTGCGCGCCGCTGCCGTCGCCGTAGCCGAACAGCGTGTTCTCGCCCTGTCCGGCGTCCAGCTGGTCGAAGGCGGCGATGCCCTTCGAGGCGTTCTTCAGCGCCTGCGTAAAGGCGGCGACGCTGGTGATCGTCACGGCGTTGGTCGCCTCGTCCCAGACCACCCATTCGCCATTCGCGTTCAGCGCGTCGATGTAGTCCTGCTTCGTCTCATAGGTGCCGCTGAGCGACAGCGCGGAGGATTCGGTCTCCGTGCGGGCGATGCCGTCCATTGCCTCAAAGTTCTGGACTTCTGTTCCGGGACCGAAGCCCTCCGGCATCCCGCCGTCCGCGAAGTCCGGCTTCTCTCCGTCCGCGAAATCTGGCATCCTGCCGCCACCGGGGCCTCCCATGCCGCCGCCAAAGCCGCCGCGTCCGCCGCCGAAGTCGCCGGAGGAGGAAGCGGTATAGGGGAATTCATTGTCGCTCAAAAAGTGCTCCAGCGAGGTCTCGACGACCTGCTTGACGTAGTCGTAATAGCTGCCGCTCTGCCAGATGCCGTCCTCGGTCTCACTCAGCGTCAGCGCGTTCCCCGCCTCGTCCGTCAGGCCGAGATCGTTGATGTACGCCGCGAAGGCCAGCGCCATGCCGTCGGAGTACGCCTGTTCCTCGTCCGTGAGGCCGGAGCGGGTGTTGCCCATGTTCCACTCGTAGGCCTCGTCCGCGATGTCGAGGTTCGTGATCGGGCACCAGCACATGCTGCCCTTGACGGCGTCGCTCTGGTCCATGACCGCGCCGATGGCCTGAAGATAGGGCGTGTACAGGTCGCTGTCACCCGTCGCGCCGATCAGCGCGCTCTGGGCGCCGCCGCCGCTCATGCCGAAGGAGAAGACGCTGTCCATGTCGCCGGGGAGCCGGTCAGAATTGTAGCGGGTATAGCGGATCGCCGCCTTGAAGTCCGTCACGCCCGCCGGAGCGCCCGCGTCGCGGCCCCGCGCGCCGGCGACGATGACGATGATGCCCTCATCGGTGTAGTCCGAGACCGAGCCGTAGCCGATGGCGCTGTCGTAGCCCGTCGGCGCGCTCATGGCGGAATAGCCGGGCGTGTTCACGGGGAGCACCAGCGGCGCGGTCTCAGCGGTGTACGCGGCGGCGGTCCCCGCCGCGTTCACTTCGCAGGTCCAGGTGCCGTCGCCGTTGTCCGTCGCCGTGAAGTACGCGCCGGGCACAAATACGCCCATCGTCTCATAGCCGCTGTCCGCGGGATTGGCCGCGTAGGAAAGCCCCACCTGCCAGTACACGTCGTCCGCGGCCTCATACTGCCACTTCGTCATGTCAATCTTCGCGGGCGTGGTTTCTTCGGCAAAGGCCATCCCGGAGAACAGGGACGCCAGCAGCAAAATGCACATGGTAATTGCCATCGTCTTTTTCATCGAGTCTCATCCTTTCATGCCATAATTCCCGTCGATGGTTCCATTATATCCGCAAACCTTAAATGAAACTGAAATGACACAAAAAACGCCTCATTGCAATACTGGATTGCAATGAGGCGCCGTCTGGCGGATGGCTTTACCGCGCGGCAGCAGTTGGCCGCCGGTTCTCCGCACACACAGACGCCCGCCCCATTCGGTACGGGGCGGGCGGATGGCATTACCGCGCGGCAGCAGTTGGCCGCCGCAACTTGCGGCTTAGTCGCCGATGATCTTGGTCACGACGCCGGAGCCAACGGTGCGGCCGCCTTCGCGGATAGCGAAGCGCAGGCCTTCCTCGCAGGCGATGGGGGTGATCAGGGTGATCTCCATGTCGATGTTGTCACCGGGCATCACCATCTCAACGCCGTCGGGCAGCTTGATGTTGCCGGTAACGTCGGTGGTGCGGAAGTAGAACTGCGGACGATAGCCGTTGAAGAACGGCGTATGACGGCCGCCCTCTTCCTTGGTCAGCACGTACACCTGGCCCATGAAGTGGGTGTGCGGATGGATGGAGCCGGGCTTCGCCAGAACCTGGCCGCGCTCGATCTCAGTGCGCTGCACGCCGCGCAGCAGCACGCCGATGTTGTCGCCCGCCTCGGCGAAGTCCAAGAGCTTCCTGAACATCTCGACGCCCGTCACGACCGTGGTGCGCTTCTCGTCGGTCAGGCCGACGATTTCGACCTGGTCGCTCATCTTCACGATGCCGCGCTCCACACGGCCCGTCGCCACGGTGCCGCGGCCGGTGATCGAGAACACGTCCTCAACCGGCATCAGGAACGGCTTGTCGGTGTCGCGCTGCGGGTCCGGAATGTACGCGTCCACAGCGTCCATCAGCTCGAAGATGCACTTGCACTCGGGGGTGGTCTTCGCGTCCTTGCCCGCCATCAGCGCCTCCAGCGCCAGCAGCGCGGAACCCTGGATGATCGGGATGTCGTCGCCCGGGAAGTCGTACTCGTTCAGCAGCTCGCGGATCTCCATCTCCACCAGCTCCAGCAGCTCCGGATCGTCCACCTGGTCGGTCTTGTTCATGAACACGATGATGTACGGCACGCCGACCTGACGGGCCAGCAGGATGTGCTCGCGGGTCTGGGGCATCGGGCCGTCCGCCGCGGACACCACCAGGATCGCGCCGTCCATCTGCGCAG